>CALABN010000300.1 GCA_937885735.1 uncultured Bacteroidota bacterium
AGGTTGACCAATCATGACCACCATGGCCTCCGGCATAATACTCATGCTCGATGTTGTGTGCCTTGAGGGCATCGACCAGGCCCTTGACGCGGACGTTGAAGAACCCGGCCTCCTCTTCCGTGCCTTGGCCGACGAAGAGGTAGTCGATCTTGTCGTTCACGTTCTTGGTGTTCATGAAGGTTGGCATGGTCTTTTCAGGATTGTTGTCGCGTGCGGCCGCCAATGCACCCCGCTTGTGGAATTTTTCTTCGACAAACTCGGCTGGAATTCTCTCGCCGTGGTCGCCTGCGCCAAGCATCTGGCCTGACTTGGCGTTTTTCGACTCTGGGTCGCCACCCTGTATCATAAAATCCTCTATCACGCGGTGAAACAGCAGGCTGTCGTAGAAATGCTCTTTGACAAGAGTGACGAAATTCTGCTTGTGAAGCGGTGTCTCGTTGTAGAGTTTCACCTTCATATTTCCGTATTGGGTCTCAATTAGCACAAGAGTCGGCTTTTTGCGGTTGCCTTTTGCCGATATAAGGCAACTCGACAACAGCACTATCGATATGTAAAACAAAACCTTTTTCATATTGAGTGCAAATATACTTTTAAATGCAGAATACAGATTTCAGATTTCAGAATTTTGAATTCGGATTTCAGAAGCAAGTGTTTTATAGTCGCGTTCCTGACGGCACGCCAATTCCAAAGGTGCCTTTCTTCTACCAATCCATTGTCCCTACGGGGCTTTTGCTTGCTATGCATCCCGGCAGGAAACGGTTTTGAATTCATATTTAAATTGATGCTTCATTTATGATTGATAGTGGATAATGCGGGGAACTATTTCAAAATAATCTCAAAATCAATTTATGGAACAAGGCTTTATTTTATATTTGCGCGCATAAAAAAAACAGCGCAATGCCTAACTTTGGGAAATATCTATCACAAATCAATTCCCCTGACGACCTAAAGAAATTTAAGACAGAAGAGTTGCCTCTGATTTGTGACGAATTGCGCCAATACATCATCGATGTTGTAAGCAAGCACCCTGGCCACTTTGGTTCAAGTCTGGGTGTTGTGGAACTGACGGTGGCTCTGCATTACGTTTACAACACACCGTACGACCAAATTGTCTGGGACGTCGGTCATCAGGCTTACGGGCACAAGATTCTCACCGGACGACGTGACTTGTTCCCGTCGAACCGTCTGCTTCACGGCATATCGGGTTTTCCGAAACGTAGCGAAAGTGAATACGACTCGTTTGGCGCAGGCCACGCATCAACCTCAATATCCGCCTCTTTGGGCCTTGCAATGGGCTCCAAACTCAAAGGCGAGACTGACCGAAACGTCATCGCTGTCATTGGCGACGGCTCTATGACTGGCGGACTGGCCTTTGAAGGCCTCAACAACGCTGGCGTGCAAAAGACAAACCTGCTTGTTATTTTGAACGACAACAATATGGCTATCGACCCTTCGGTGGGGGCGTTCAAGGATTACCTGGGTGACGTGTCAACGTCGCAACGCTACAACAAACTGAAGGAAGAAGTGTGGAATGTATTGGGAAAGATGAACCGTTTTGGTCCGAACACTCAATCGCTTATACAGAAAATCGACCACGGTGTAAAAGCCATTCTGATGAAACAGGGCAACTTGTTCGAAGCCTTGAATTTCAGGTATTTCGGTCCTATCGACGGGCACGACGTGGTTTATCTTTCAAAAGTGTTGGAAGACCTAAAGCGCATTCCTGGGCCAAAGTTGTTGCATATCAAGACTGTCAAGGGAAAGGGCTTTCCGCAAGCCGAACAAGACCAGACGACTTGGCACGCTCCTGGCCTTTTCGACAAGAAGACTGGACAAATCATCAAGAACAACACTGACGACCGTCCCCGCTTTCAAGATGTCTTTGGCCACACTCTGCTTGAACTTGCTGAACGAAATCCAAAAATTGTTGGCATAACTCCCGCAATGCCAACAGGTTGCAGTATGAACATTATGATGGAAAAGATGCCAGACCGCACTTTCGACGTCGGCATTGCGGAAGAACACGCCGTAACTTTCTCGGCTGGACTTTCGGCACAAGGAATGATACCGTTCTGCAACATATATTCCACGTTTATGCAACGCGCCTATGACCAAATCATTCACGATGTTGCCCTGCAAAACCTCAACGTTGTGTTCTGCCTCGACCGCGCTGGCATTGTAGGTGCCGACGGAGCAACCCACCACGGCGCTTTCGACATTTCATATATGCGCAACATTCCGAATATGACCGTGAGCGCACCTATGGACGAACGGGAACTGCGCAATATGATGTACACCGCACAACATAAGCCAAACGGCCCGTTCTCGATAAGATACCCACGTGGCAAAACGCCTGGTACAGACTGGAAGGGCCCGTTTGAACTTATCCCGATAGGAAAGGCAAGAACCATTAGCGAAGGTCACGACATAGCCATTCTGACTATCGGCAATACTGGCAACTTTGTCAACGAGATTTCAGAAAAACTTGTATCGGAAGGCATAGACTATGCTCATTTCGATATGCGTTTTGTAAAGCCAATCGACACAGATTTGCTACATTCTATCTTTAAGAAATTCAACAAGATTATTACTGTTGAAGACGGTGTGATAAACGGTGGATTCGGCAGTGCAGTGCTTGAATTTATGGCCGATAACAACTATTCGGCATCTGTTGTGCGATTGGGCATTCCCGACAAGTTCATTGAACACGGTGCCTCGCACGAACTCTATGAAATTTGCGGTTACTCACCAAACGACATTTATGAAACCGTCAAGAAGATGATGCACCAGCACCCTGAATCGCATTCTCAACACAGAATAAAAATTTTCAATGCGTTTAATTTCTTGAAGCAATAGAAATTAATGGTGGTTATCTAAAGAAAAGGTTTAATAGACCTTTTTATATTCTTGCTTTATCCTAAAAATGTCTATTGGCTCTTGAAATTGAAGTATTCCTCTTGAAATGTCCATATTGATTTTTCTTTTCGGCTCAAATTGAGCCGAAAACTAACAATTGGACTAGTTGTTCTTTTCATAGACACTTTTACAATCAATAACATAATCCAATGAATGATTCATATATAAGTTAGATTGTCTTATATAATGAATTTATTGAATAGGAACCAACTTTATAAGTGTCACCTCGCTAGGTGTGCCGACACGCATTGGCGGACCAAACGTACCCGAACCTACAGATGTGTAAACCTGCGTGTCTTCAAAACGATACAGTCCACGATTGTATTTGAAGGCGTAGTTGTTTATAATGGTCATTGGGAAAAGTTGTCCGCCGTGAGTGTGTCCAGCAAGGTAAAGCCCGATGCCAGCCTTTGACGCATATTCGGCACCAACAGGATTATGATGCAGCAAGATGGACGGGCGTGTGCTGTCGATGGCCATAGTCGGCAACGTGTTTTCAATGGTCTTCCTGCCAAACGAAGCGTGCATATGATCGAAAGACTTGTCGTCGGGACGCATATACTCAAGGCCGACAATCTGTAGTTCGCCAAAATCAGCCACCTCGTTTTCGAGCACGTTCACACCCTGCGATCGTAAAAGCGCTTTCACCGAATCGGCATTTACATACGTATCGTGGTTTCCGATAACAAAATACACGGGCATCTTGAGTTTATTCAAAGGCTCGAGAGTTGCGCTGTTCAAATTGTAGAGACTTTCAAACAAGTCGCCCGTTATCATCAGAGCCTTGGCATCAGTGCTGTTGGCAATGTCGACAAGACGTTGCAAGTTGCGCTTTCCGCGGAAATGTCCCAAATGGACGTCGGAAAACTGCACCAACTGAACTGGCTGTGTTAGTTTGGGCATCGCAATCTCGACCGTACGCAATCTTGGAATTGACGCATTCACCAATCCATATGCCGATAGTAAAATTGTTGCAGAAGCAACTATCAATCCATAGTTTTTTTGACTAAAATGTGTAAATATATTTATTAAGTCAGTCAGCGAGATAGATATCAGCATATAAAGCAACACTCCAGCCACTGACGACAACACAACGGCCAAAATATGCCAACCCGACAATTGATTGCGTACAGCAAACATTGCAAAAATGGACGCCACGGCCAAAACGGAAAGACCAGCAAAGAGCCATTTCCAGCCAATGCCAAACACAAAAGCCGTTCGGCACGCCATATAAAACGCAAAAAAGAAAATCAGAAGAAAAAATACCATAACTCGCATTAACAGGTTTGTTCTATAAATTCAACGTTTTAAATATAAAAATAACAAAAATGGCTCTAAATCAATTTATAGAACCCACCTTCAATAATTTACTTCATCGGGGTGTTCGCCTGACCAGCCTGTATTTGGCAGATTGTCTATTTCAGACATATCGTCGTCAGATATTTCAAAATCAAAGACTTGAGTGTTTTGCAAAATTCGCTCGGGCGTAACTGATTTCGGCAGAGGAATGATGCCTTTCTGCATACACCAACGAATGCAAATCTGGGCGATTGTCTTGCAATATTTATCGGCAAGCATCTTCAACGTACCGTTGCTGAAAGCCTTGCCACGGCCAAACGGACTCCACGCCTCAACGGCTATGCCGTTTTTCTGGCAAAAGTCGACGGCCGATTGCTGTGAATATCCAGGATGAATCTCAAGTTGGTCGACCATAGGCTTGACATTGCAACCGTCGAGCAAAGGCTGAAGATGATTTTCAAGGAAGTTGCTCACGCCAATGGCACGCACACGGCCTTCGGCATAAAGCCTCTCAAAAGCCCGCCACGTGTCGAGATTTCGTTGCTTCCAAATGCCTGGATATGTTTTATCGTTGGCTGGCCAATGTATTAGATACAAATCGAGATAGTCGAGGCCCAAGCGCTCGAGTGAAGCGTCGAAGGCGCGCAAAGTGTTGTCGTAGCCGCATTCCGATGGCCACGCCTTGCTCGTAACCCACAATTGACTGCGGTCGATGCCACACTGGGCAATGGCCTTGCCAACGGCTTCCTCGTTCTTGTAAAACGATGCCGTGTCGATATGGCGGAACCCGCATTTCACGGCCTCCTTGAGCGTGCTGGCAACTTCGCTCTCGTCGAATATGGCCCACGTTCCAAAGCCTATGGACGGAATTTGTACGCCGTTTTCAAGTTTGATTGTATTCATTGTCATTTTTTTTCTAGATGATTTTACATAGAAGCATTATTTCAAAAGTTGTTAAGGAAACTTCTATAAATATATTCAAATTCAAGCAATTGCCATTAAAAAAAAGAGCGCCTGCTTCAATGTTCTGAAACAGCGCTCTTTACTTTTATTTTTTGTCTATCAATTATTTGCGTTTTCTGACTTTAGGAACATATTCGGTACCCGTCACGCCGAAGTCGGTACGGCGGTTGTACTGGTTGCATATCTCCTGTTGCTCGTCGGTCAGTTTCTTTATGAACTGCTCGGTAAGCACGTCGCCTTCCTTCAGGAACGGACTTGCCTTTGCCATACGCTTGTCAACAGTCTTTGGCATTGTCTCGCCGTAGCCTTTATGGTCCAATCTGTCCTCGTCGATGCCGTATGTTATCAGGAAGTCGACAACTGATTGTGCACGGGCATCGGACAACTTCTTGTTTGCCTCGTCGCTACCACGATAGTCGGCGTGTGAACCGATTTCAATGGTAATGTTAGAGTTTTCGTTGAGCAGTTCAACCAAATCTTCAAGTGCCGTTATTGAAGAAGGCTTCAGTTTGGCACTATTGAATTCGTACTCGATACCTGGAATATCCATACGTCCGTCGTTTGGCGCAAGGTCGATGTCGACACGCAACTGCTCGCTGTCAGTCAAGCCCTTGGTAGATGTCTTGTCCTTTGAGTTCAAGAAACCGCCACGTTTTACGACAATACGGTAATCGGTATTTGGCGACAGGCTGAAGTTATATGAACCATCGGGTTCGGTCTTTGCATTGATGTTTGTACCGTCGCTACCGATAAGATTGACATTTGCGCCAGCGATAATGGCATCAGTCTTTTTATTTCTAACTATACCAGTGACAGTGAACTCGATAGGTGGAAGCGAGAACTGGTAGATATCGTCGCCACCCTTGCCCCCAGGACGGTTTGAGCAGAAAAATCCGCGTTCCATTTCAGACTCAAATACAATTCCAAAATCGTCGGAAGAACTGTTGATAGGGTATTTCATATTTTCGACCTTCCAGCCCGAATTTGTTTCGCGAGCGCAGAAGATGTCAAGTCCGCCCATGCCTGGGTGGCCGTTGGAAGAAAAATACAACGTTCCGTCAGCATGAATGTACGGGAACATTTCGTCGCCAGCCGTATTGATTGCTGGTCCCATATTGACAGGCTTTGTCCATTCGGAAGACTTGCTTGAGCGAGTCGCTTTCCAAATATCCTTGCCACCGTAACCGCCTTCCATATCGGCCACGAACAAAAGCGTCAGTTCGTCGTCGCTGATGGCAGGGTGACCAATTGCAATGGTGTCTGCCACAAGATTCAATTCTTCAGCCGATGCCCATTCCGCATTTTCCTTTGTGGAACAGAAAATCTTGCAAACCATATTTTTGTTCTTGTCCTCGCGGAAACTTGTAAAATACAATGTATTGCACTTTTTGTTAGTACAAGGCATGCCTTCCTCGAAATTCGAGTTGATGTTTTCGTCCAAAATCAGCGGTTCCGACCATTTGCCCTTGCGGTCGACACGTGAACGGAACAAGTCGCAGTAATACTCGCCAGTCACATTGCTAATCTTGCCGCCTGTACAGCCCTCGCGTGCCGAAGTGAAGATTACCATAGTGTAGTCGTCCTTTGCGTAAGCCACGCCATAATCGCTGTATTTTGAATTGAAATAGTGCATATTCTCGACAGTGTAGCGGGTAGGCTGTCCCATCCATTCGATGGCAGAAGCACACGACTCAATTCCAGAAGGTCCGCGGTCGTCAGACGGGTCGAGTTTTGTGTAGTTCTCATATTCCTTCATAGCCTCCTCGTACTTGCCCTGGGCGCGCATTGCGTCAGCCAAATACAGAGTTGCCACAGGTTTGTCCATATTTTTCTTGATAACCTTGCGGTACCAGATTTCAGCCTGACGGTTGTCTTGAATCATACGGTAACTTTCGGCCACCATAAACATTATCTGGTTCTTCTTGTCCTTGTCTTTAGCCTTTGCATAGGCATATTTGTACTCGTCAATCGCCAAAAAATACTTTCCAGTTTCAAAGGCTTTGTCGGCTTTGGCTGTAATGTTCTTCTGCGCAAATGCCGAAACCACGGCAAAAAGGGCAAATGTAACTACTATAAACTTTTTCATCTCGTATATGAATAAAGTGCGGAAATTCAAGTTTTTAATAAACAAGTGCGAAAATAAGGATTTTTGTTCACGTCCAAAACGTATTATGGCATAAGATTATTGAAAATGATGCCAGAAATGGCGATTTTTTTGTTTTTTGGTCAAAAACCCGAACCTGATGTGGCAACTTGACGGATTATTTATCAAGCATGTCGAGCATCATTTGATTCTTTTGGCTTATGGAAGCGCCAAAATTGTAGTTGTAAATGGCATTTTCCCACTCGCCATACATAGGATTTGGCAAGATGATGAATTTGGTGCCGAAATCTGCCTGCATTGAATCTGCCATTGACAAGGCCAGACCTTCATCGCGACCGTCGAACAACGAGGTATAGTCGCCCAAATTGTCACCAATGTAAAGTATTATTTCATAGTTAGATGCAACAAAATCACGACGCTCGTCCTTGCACGAACCCGTGCCTTGACGGCGTATTAGCAGATTGGCAGAATCGGTAGGCATTCCTGCCTGTTCGAGATTTTTCAGCGTAGTGGCAAACTCATTTTCCTTACGGTTTGAAATGAAGAAAACCTCCACGCCATTCTGCTTTGCAAAGTTGATGAATTCAGGCGCTCCAGGCAAGGCGCGAGCCTCACCCCTCATAGACCACGCATTCCAGGCACTGTCAGAATATGCCTTGCCGTCGGCGATGAGTTTCGCCTCAAATGGACTGTTGTCAAGCACTGTCTCGTCAATGTCAAGAACCACGGCTGTCGGCTTGTCGCCATTGTAATTTTTCAGGTTTTCGGTCAATGCCATTCTTGCCATTCGGTACGACTGGTAATAACAAGCACGCATTTCAGCCGACTGCTGATACCAGGCCGTCGCGTTAAGCAAGAAATGGGAATCTTCCTTCTGCTGACAATCGTTACGACAGCAAGATGCACAAATTACAGCCGACAGCATAGCCGTCATCAAAACCTTGACTTTCATCGTTTTTGACTTTTAAGGATTAATCTTATAGTTCATATCGAAGAACTTGCCGTATCGGTCAACGTTCTGGTCCTTGAGCAGTTTTTCGTAGTTAGATGCCGAAATAATATACTGCCTGTAACTGTCGCTGACAATATCGTCGAACACCTCGCCGGCAATGATTACTGACTCTATGTAGTTTGTAGCCATTTTTGCGTTCTTGAATTTTTCCACAATAACAAGCGCGTAATCTTCTGTAAACTTGTTGTTTGTGACATCAAAATTCATAAAGTCGAAATACTCGTCGTTGAAGTCGATGAGGCCAAACCTGATTCGGCTCTCTTCAACCTTGCGCTTGTCAACGGCCACAATATAGTAGTGCATCTCGTCAGGATTGTATTCGAACAGCGAAACGTCGAGTGTGTCGTAAGCTATCTGCTCTGCTATGGCCTGCTCCTCCAAAATCTGCTCCTCCGTAAGTTCCTCGCCAGTGTGCGTACGGCGGTTCAAGGCCGAAATCACTTCGTTGGCGTAATTGCTTTCCTCCGTTTTCGGATACTTGCTGATGAAGTCCTTCAAATTTGCCTCAAATGTTAAAGAATCGGTTGATTTACCCATACATAAAGTATTGAGCAATGCGAATTTAGGCATCAGCTTACTATCTGGATAAGCTGAATCGACATAGGCATAAGTTGAAGCAACATTGTCGCACTCATCGTTAAGGAAGAACCTGTATGTGGCCTGATACATAAAGTTGAGCTGGTTTTCAGCCTTTTCAAGTTCCTTGTAGTATTCAGGGTCTTTCAAGATTTTTGCATAATCCGTTTCGGGATACTCGTTGATGATTCTATTCTTGTACAGTTCAGCATTTGCATAATCCTTTTGCGAGAGATACGATTTGTAAAGGTTGAACATTGTCACAACCATTTGGTCCGAATTTGGATACTTCTTCATATAATCGAGAAAAGCGTCGATAGCCAAAGGATAGTCGGCGAACTTGTCCTTGTACACGACACCCAAATTGAAATATGCGGTCTCCATTTTCTTCTCCGATTCGGCATAGGCAGAGTCGGTAAGCGGAATGTCGACCATATAGTATTCACGGCTCTTGTTGTCGAGACCCTTCTTGTTGTCTTCGGCAGATTCCTGGTCAGATTGAGAAACGTCGTCCCATTCGGTGACGGTCTTGTTGCTACGACGCCAGTTATCCTCAAGTTTGCGGTTGCCCCATTTTTTCTTGAACTCTGTCTGTCCCAAACTCAATGACGATGAGTTGTAGAAATACCAACTTCCGCCAGCCTGCGTATTTTGACGGCTCATCTGTTGAGCTTCAGCCAACTCGCTTTTTGCCTCGTTTTCACGATTCTTCTCCATTTGCTCTTCGGCTATGACGGCTTGTATCTGCTTATCAATAACATTGTTGCGTTCAGCTTCAGACATTTTTGCCAAACGCTGAAGACTGTCTTCACGTTGAATAGTCTCCAAACATTTGACCAATTCGGTCAGGTTTTCAGCCTTGCGTCTTATGTTCTGATAATCAGGATATTCGTGAGGAAGGTCAACCATAGCGCTATCGTAATACAATTGAGCGTTGCGATAGTCGGGCTTTTCAAAATAAATGTCGGCAACCGACAAATAAGAAATGCTCTTTTGGTTGGTGTTTGTAGTGCTGTAGGCTATCGACTGCTTGAAATACCAAAGCGCATCATCGTCGCGCATCTCGTTATAGGCAATGTTGCCCAAAGCAAAGTAAATCTGGTCAAGATAATCGGTATTTTTCTCATCTTTAAGCATTTTGGTAAGTTCGCGTTGCATACCCTCGCTGTTACCAGACTCGCTGTTGTAGATGCTGGCCTTGTTTATCCTTGCATTGAAAACATATTGATAGTCAGGATTTTTGTCAATTACCTTCTGATACCACTCGCTTGCCTTGCGGTTATCCTCATTGATTTGATACAATTGGGCAAGAATGTACATAAGGCGCACCTTCTCGCGACGGTCGTGCTTGATAGTATTGACAGCTGTCTCGACAAACGGAATTGCTTCGGCATAACGTCCCTGACGAATGAGCAAGTCGGCTTGAGTCCTTGCCAAATGAGGCATCATCTTTTTCGACACATTGTCCATATTTCCAGTGACGGTGCTGATGAAGTCGTTGGCCTGGTCGAACTTGTCCATTTCAATGTAGCAACGAGCCAGCCAAATGTAAGATGCGGTCTTAATGTCCTGGTCGTCGTACTGGTGGATTATGTATGTAAATTGCTCGATAGCACCAAAATAGTCCTGTTTAATGGTCTTTGCCTGACCTGCAAGCATTTCGGCATCGTCAATCCACTTGACATACTCGTTTTTGTTAAGAAATTCCTTCTTCTTGTCCGATTTAGGCTTTTTCTTGCTTTTAGGCTTAACGGTGATTGAATGCTTGCGGATACATTTTTCGCTTTTCTCAATCACACGGTTCATATCGCTGTATGCGGTAAGCGAGGCCTCCTTGTCGCTATAGACGAAAACAGGCAATGTGATGCTGAAATTCTCGTTGTGGGCAGAGTAAATATTTTCCATACCCGACTTATATGCCTCGTTACCATTAAAATAGACATTGTAATGAGAGGTCATATTGTGGTAGCCACGACGGATAGGCGTGTTTTTGGTAGGTGCACAACTGCCTAACAGCATTGTAAACAATACTGCGCCTGCAATAGTAACTGTCCTACTTGTCATCAACACATTAATATTTAGCGAGTGCAAAAATAGTTTTTTCTAAATATAAGCCCCTCAAAGGCTCATAAAAGAACGGCAAGAGATATGGTTTAGTATAAAAAATGACGTTTTTTGTTTTGTTCCACGTTTTTTTCGCAAAGACCACACTGAATAAATCAGATAAAATTCACTTATGCAGAAAGAATATAGATATTAACTGATTCTATTTCAATCACATAAAACAAGATTGTACGTTAAAAACAACCGAATTGCGTCCTGAAATATGTAACAAATCACTTGATTAAAATATTATATAATATTAATATACAATAAGATAAGTGGTTTTACCTATACCATTGTTCCACGTGAAACATTATCGTCCGAAGTATATCAGCAGTACGTTGATATCGTTAGGGCTGACACCCGAAATGCGTGATGCCTGGCCAATGGTTTGTGGTGCATATTTGGTCAACTTGCTACGAGCCTCCATAGTAATGGACTGTAGTTTAGAGTAGTCAAGGTTTTCAGGAATCTTCAGGTTTTCGAGTTTCTTGAGTTTTTCGGCATTGTTGCGCTCGCGCTCAATGTAGCCCGAATACTTGATTGTGAACTCCGCTCCCTCAATTACTTCACGGCTGTTGTCGGCCATTGGCTTCAACCTTTCGATAGACTTCAGCATATCGTTGAGTTGAATGTTAGGACGAGCCAATATTTGAGAATATTTTACACTTTCAGTGATTGGCGAACTATCGTGTTCCACAAGGAACGCATTTGCCTGTTCGGCTCTAATGTTGGTTGTGGAAAGATGCTCGACAAGCGAATCAATCGACTTTTTCTTTTCAAGATAGCGGTCGAGTTGCTCACGTTTTGCAAGACCAATGTTGAACGATTTTTCGGTCAATCGCTCATCGGCATTATCCTGGCGCAACAACATACGATATTCGGCACGGCTAGTAAACATACGGTATGGCTCATCGACACCCTTGCAAATAAGGTCGTCTATCAACACGCCAATATACGCCTCATCGCGTTTTAGCACAAATGGCTCTTTCTCGTGACTTTTCAAGTGTGCATTTATGCCTGCAATCAATCCTTGAGCCGATGCTTCCTCGTAACCAGTGGTGCCATTTATTTGTCCTGCAAAAAACAAATTGTCGATTATTTTTGTTTCAAGTGTTGCTTTCAGTTGAGTGGGCTGAAAGTAGTCATATTCAATGGCATATCCTGGACGATATATCTTGCAATTCTCAAGACCTGGTATCTTATGAATGGCATCAAACTGAACATTCCACGGAAGTGAAGATGAAAAGCCGTTGATATAATATTCGTGAGTATGGAATCCTTCAGGCTCCAAAAACAACTGGTGTGAATCCTTGTCGCTGAAGGTTACAAGTTTGCTCTCGATTGAAGGACAATAACGCGGACCAATTCCGACTATGGTATGGTTGAAGATAGGCGAATCCTTGAAACCCTTGCGCAACTCGTCGTGAACGGCGCTGTTGGTACGCGTGATATAACAAGGAATCTGGCGGTCGAAATACGGCTTTTGAGTGGAATAACTGAAGAAATATGGTTCCTCATCGCCATTTTGAATGGTACACTTGCTGAAATCGATAGTTCGGCCGTCGATACGGGCGGGGGTTCCTGTCTTCATTCGGCCTGTCTCAAAACCCAACGAAACAAGATTTTCAGTCAATCCCAACGAGGGCAATTCAGAAAAACGTCCGCCTGAAAACTGCGTGTGTCCGACGTGCATCAAACCATTCAAGAATGTTCCGTTGGTAAGCACAACTGTCTTCGACCTAAATTCAAAACCAATTTGAGTGCGCACTCCTACCACACGGTTTGATTCGGTAATCAAAGAAACGACACTGTCCTGAAAAAGGTCGAGATTTTCGGTGTTTTCAAGCATTTCGCGCCACGCCAAAGAAAAGAGCGAGCGGTCGCATTGAGCCCGCGGGCTCCACATTGCAGGACCTTTTGACCTGTTAAGCATACGGTATTGAATGGCCGATTTGTCGGTTACAATGCCCGTATAACCGCCCATAGCATCAATTTCCTTGACAATTTGGCCTTTTGCAATGCCACCAATGGCAGGATTACACGACATACAACCAAATTTGGTCATATCCATAGTAATAAGAAGGGTTTTGGAACCCATATTGGCTGAAGCCGAAGCCGATTCACAACCTGCGTGACCGCCTCCGACAACAATAACGTCGTATTCAGGAAGCATTTTTTAAATCTTAATCAAACAAAACGAGATACTGATTTTCCTTTGAGCGCATAACCTTGCTGTCCTCGTCGGTCTTATCCTTGTAGCCGACCAAATGCAAAACACCGTGAACCATTACGCGTTCAAGTTCCCTTTCAAAAGTGGCGTCATATTCTTTGGCATTATCGCGGACAGTATCGACACTAATGAAAATATCGCCTGATATTACATTGTCCTCGCAATAATCAAACGTGATGACGTCAGTATAATAATCGTGCTGTAAATATTGCTTGTTCATTTCAAGAAGATACGGGTCAGAACAAAGAATGTAGTTCACTTCACCCATAATCTTGCCTTCATTAGCCACAAGTTTTTCAATGTTGGCCTCGACATTGAATTTGGAAAGGTCAAATTCTTCAATGTCTTCAAAAAAGAAACTAATCACCTTACTATACCTTAACTTTGAAATAAATATGTAGAACCCACCTTAAATATTGAAAATTAATGTAACAACAGCGCCGTTTTTATCAAACTTCAAATCGTCGGTAAGATTTTTCATAAGGAAGATGCCACGGCCATTAGGCTGTTCAATATAATCAGGTTTAGTTGGGTCTGGTACAATATCGACATTAAATCCAGGACCTTCGTCGGCAACAGTAACATTCAATGTCTTGTCAATTTTCTCGACATTGATTTTTACAGATTTATCAGGGTCGTTGTCATTACCGTGAATAATGGCATTGGTTACGGCTTCAATAGTAGAGATAAGCACATTTCCATACAAGTCAGAAACAATGGATAATTCAACTGCCACCTCGTCGATGAAATTCTCGACAAGAGACATATTTTCGATTTTTGACTTAATAACCAATTCTTTATTCATAATCGTCGGTATTTACGCTATTAAGATACTCTTCAAATTTAGTTTTAAAAAATGAATTAAGCCTTAAATTATTCTTTTGCAAGAAATCAATATTTTTTCCAAATGTAATGTCTTCTTCCAAATTTTTAGGTGTATTTGGTCTAATATTTTTTGCAACGTTAGATTCTCTTCTTTCGTCTTTATCACGTTCATTTTCAGCGTTTTCTGCGTCAAGTAGTTTAGTAACGATGCTTTGTTGCCTCATAACAGTCTGCACAGAGAGTTGTTTATTGGCCAAATCGGAATGATTTTTTTCCATTAATTTCTTCACTTCCTGCAAAAGTTTGGCAGTTTTGCCGTCAATTTCGGAACTCATCATCATCTGCTGAAGCATCTGCTGATATATTTCATTTTGAATCAGTGATTTTGCCAATTCTTGATTGATTTTTTGAGAGTCACCGGACTTCATTTGGTTCAAAAGGTTCTTCATTTGGTTCTTGATTGACTCTTGAGCATTTCGCATATCGGAAAGCGATTGTCCGTCTTTTTTAGGTTTCTGTTTTTTATTCTTGATGCTCTTGCCAGAAGATGATGAAGAATTGCTTTCCACATTTTTTAGAGATTCGGAAAGAAGAAGAATGAGGTCGTTAGTCTGTTTAAGGGCATCGTGTTGACTGCGGTTTGCCTTATAAGATTCTTGGTCCTGAAGTTCACGGCAGGATTTTATCATATCGTCCTCAATAAGAAATGCCGTATTTGAAATATGTGAACCTAAAAACACCGACCTGCGAGACAAGGCATAAAGACTGTCCTTGACAATCTTGTAATTGTCGAGAAGTTGCGATTGAGCCAGAATACGGTCTTGATAAGCAGGATTATTGATATTTACGCGCTCAAAGTTTGTAATTATATATTCTTGATTATAAGATACTTCGAATAGGTTATCTAAAACTTGACGTAAATCATCGGCATCTTCAGCATCAGATTCGGCAGAATTGCTATTAAGCATATTATTCATTTTGCTTGCCAAATCCTTCAACTTTTCAGAATTATCGCGAGCTGTATTATTAAAGTCTTCTTTGTCGGGATTATTTAATTGTTGGCTCTCTTTTTCAAAATTAGATTGTATGTCGTCGAAAGATGAGTTAAAGTCTTCAATGTCCATTGGTTTCTCAAGCGACTTATTTTGTTCAACCATATCGTTAAACTGCTTGTGTATATCATTGAAGAAATCTTTTTGAAATTCTAGATTTGAAGACAGTGAATCATTATCAAAAGATGAAGAAAGTTCCTGTTGCTTTTCAGAAAGCAAATTGAGATTATCGGAAATCTGTTGCATATTTTCCTCAATCTTGATTTTCTTCAATAATTCAAGGTCCTTGTCAATGGATTTTTCGAAATTGCCAAAATCGCGTTTCAAGTCTTCAGACAAGTTGTTGACTTGTTTCATCTGTTCATTGGCCAATTCAGAAATTTCCTGAAGAATTTTTTTCAGTTCTTCATCAACGAGACTGTCAAGCATTTCAGAAACCAGATTTTGTTTTTCTATAATTCGCTGGTTATCGACAGCATTGTTTTCAATTTGGTTTTGAGTTTGCAAAATGTTATTCAAAAACTCTTCAAGTTGATTTGTCTTATTAGTTATTTGTTGAAGAAGATTGTTTTTCTCCCATTCCGACAAATTACTATTGATGCTCTTTCGACGCAACTCCATAATGTCGAATTCAATTTCAGCAGACAACTGTTTAGACAATTCCAATTGACGGAACAAATCGCCGTATTGTTTTTCCTTTTCTTCAGTTTGTTTCGAAATAGACTTTACAACATATTCAATTATTTCGGACTTTACTTTCTTTGGCCCGTTTACAGCATCGTTGTCAAAAAGTTCAAAACAGAAAGAAATGTAATTATCGGAAATATCTGAATTCACTTCGTTCTGGTAATTATAGAAAATTTGCTGTGTTGTGAGATTTGGATAAATGGGAACAAGCAAAGTATCAGTTCGAGAATTTTGATTTACCAAAAGATTCAATTTTGTAAATCCATAGTCGTCTTTAATCAAACCATTAAACGAAATGGAATTTTGGTTAGTCTGTTCTTCAAGTCTTGAAACGGAAAGTTCAGGGTACAAATCGGGAACACATACTATTTTGAATTCAACAAAATCCTTTACCAAATCTTTATTTGAAAGAATGACCTTAAAATTCTCATTTTTCAAAATTCGCTTTTTATATACAACGGTGTCAGAGTTTGGAAAAGATAAAAGAGACGAATCGGAAAGAGAGAGAATCTTTAGAGAATCAAAATGACTACCCCAAAAAAGGTGGTTCAAAATTGTTCCTTGTGGAACAATCAAAATATTAGAGTTATTAACAATTGTATCGGACTTATTAAGATATTTTGGGTAATAAATTTCTGTCTTATAGTTATTTATAACAGGAATGCGCAAGACTTTCACATTAAAAGTTTCAGAATTGAACTCATCGGTTACAATGGAAAACGAAAAATCGTTGTTGACGTTTTTGAACAAATAAGTGAATAAAGTATCATTTTGTTTCTGCATCAAAAACCTGTTTTCGCGAAGGCTGATAAACAATTCATCGAGTCTGTAGTTTCCAGCAACTACGGCATCAATTTGAAGGTCCTCACCTTCTTCTACAATTAACGACGATTTATCAATATAAATGTCAAGTGTCTTTAAATTGATGTTTGACTGTGAATAATGAAATATGTTTTTGGCTCCAACCAGATACAAATTAGGTATGGCCATAAACAAAAACGTGCCTATAATAAAGACTATTGAAAAAGAGAAAATGTGATTTTTAAGGTTGAATTTTAAAGTTTCTGAAAAGTCAAAATCTTTAATAGAATCAATTTTTTGTTCAATACTTGCACAAACTAAATCTGTAGAATCAAGTTTAGAAAGTTGAAGTATATTTATAAGATTGTCTTTAAGTTGTTCATTATTTTCTTGAATAATCCTACTTGCTGTTTCGTAACTGATTCTTGAAAATATGTTAAACATTTTCAAGATAGGCCAAACTATAATGTTTATAAAAACAAAACTGTTAGAGAATAAAAACAACAGCAAGATAAAGAACCGAACTTTTGAAGAAAGTGAAAATACAGACCCAATAATTGAAATTAAAAGAAAGCTAATAATGAAAAATTGTAAGAACGTGAATATTCCTTTTATTGATAAAACTTTGTAATGCTTATCAATAAACTTGTCTAATCGGGATAAGAATAGTTCAAATTTTTCATTCATTCTTTGAGCTTGCTAACCATTCTTGTGGATTCAATTTTTGATTTTCCTTCCAAATCTGGAACTGCAAAACAGACTTGTTTTCATCGTCCTTATCGGTAAATATCTTTCCAATGGATTGTTTGGTCTTTACTTTATCACCTTGTTTTACAAATACTTCTGCAAGATTAGAATATACAGAAAGATAATTTCCGTGGCGTATAATCACAGTTGTGTGAGCACCAGGAATAACGAAAACACGGGTTACTGTGCCGTCGAAAATGGAACGGATATAAGAACCTTCAGTTGTGGAAATGTCGATACCGTCGTTACGGATAAAGACACCCTTAAGAACAGGATGAGGGTTTTCGCCAAAGTAGCCTGTTATGACACCACGTTCAGTTGGCCACGGCAATTTCTTCTTATTGCTTGAGAATGTATCGGCAAGCTTCTTTTCTTCGGGCGTAAGCTGGAAGACATTAAGAGCCTTTTTGTTGGCGTTTGCCTTTTTCAACTCCTCCTCTATTATCTTTTCAATCTTATTCTGCAATTGGTTGGCAAGTTGCATCTGCTGTTCAAGCTTTTTCTTCAATTCAGATTTTTGCTTGTCAAGTTGCTGAATTATATTGTTTTGGTCTGTTTTTTCCTTCTTAAGTTCGTTTGTTTCACTCTGGTGGTCAGATAACAAAGATTTCTTGTCATTGCGAAGTTTTTCAAGTTCTTCAACCTGATACTCTATTTCAGATTTGGTTTCAACAATCTGCGCCACCTGCTTTGTTCTGTAATCGCTATACTGTTGAAGATATTTAACACGTTTAAACGCCGTATTTACGTTATCAGAAGCCAAAATGAACATTATACGGTCGTAATGGCTGCGGTTCTTGTAATAATAGGCTATGACTTTTGCATACTCGTTCTTGAGGTTTTCATAGTCCTCGTTCAACTTCTCAATCAATTCCTGTTTTTCATCAATGTTGGAATTAAGCAGGCTTATTTCAGAATTGATGTCGTTGATTATCTTTTCTCGGCTCTTTATCTTGCTGTTAATCAGAAGTAACTTATTATAAGATGCTGTCTTGTTCTTTTCAGTGTTCGATATAAGTTCATTAGTATAACTGATATCCTTTTCATTCTGTTTTTTACGCTTTTCAAGGTCTTGCCTTGTTTGTGAAAAAGCAGTAAGGGATAAAACTAACAAAACAGATAATACACTGTATCTTAACATATTATAACTTTTCAAATTTATAATTCTTCAAAGAAGGCGCACTATAATTATTTTCAGATTTCTTAAGAATCTCAACACTTTCAATTAATAAAGTTTGCTCAAGTTTTTCGTTAACTATTTGCGATTTAAGACTCGTAGCGTTAATTTTTTCATATTTAACGTAAGTTGTAAAAGTCATCTGCTTTGGAAAAGCATAATCAAGTACAAAATTAGAATAATTAAACCTTAAAAAACTGCCGTCCATAGATTTAGATTCAGTTCGTTCAAGATTTCCATAATTGTCAAATTGAGAAGTTACAAACCTTGAATTATTTTCAACATCGTATTTATCGTTCACAATGAAACGCTGAAAATCTGGAACTAAACTACAATTATCAGAATTAAATGAAACTTGATTAGGACCTAAATAAGTGTTAGTCAAAAAAGAATAAATGGATTGAAAATTGATGTTCAAATATCGGCGTAAATCGCTGTAAGAACCTGAAAAATACGTTTCATCAATCTTATTTATAAAAATCAACGAATCAGTTTTTAAATGTATCTGACCAACTTCAATTCCAAATGTTGAAGAAATAAGATTTATATAAATGCAAGTATCAGAATATGTTAGAATCTTGCCAGTTAACTTTTGTTCCTTACCGTTATCATTAAACGTTGTCTTAAACTTGATTTTAAGATTATGAGAAGTGAGTGTGTTCTGCCGTTTCTGAATATGAGATTGAAGAGTAGAAAAATCTGTTATTTGACGGTTTTCAGTGAAATGTCTGGAACACGAACATAACGAAAACGCAAAAAGCAGAATGGCCGACTTATTCAATATATTTTTGAGACTTGATTTTTTCATCGAGTTTGTCGCTACCGTTACCAATCAATTTAGCTCTGTTCCATTGTTCCAAAGCACCAGCGGAATCATTGTTGAAATAAAGAATATCACCATAATGCTCAATTATGACGTCGCTATGCGTGATATCGTTTTCAACAGCCGTCCTTATATATTTCAATGCCTCTGAATATTGCTTCATCTCAAACAAAATCCAGGCGTAAGTATCAAGGTATGTAGGATTCTCTGGTTCCTTATTGATTGTCTGGAATGACATTGATTTAGCCTTTTCAAGGTTAATCTTATCAAGAGAAAGGTAGTAACTGTAATTATTCAGAATCATCAAATTATCGGGTTCCTTCTCAAGTAATAATTCAAAATAATGATAGGCTGTTTCCTTATTGTCAAGACGATAACAAACCTCACCCAATAGATTCAGAAAATCGGACTGCATTGGGTCATTGTCAAGCAATATTTCGTAACCGGTGCTTAACGATTCAAAAGCCTGCTCGTATTTTGACAATTGGAAAGAACTGATTCCGTTGAATAAATAAAGAGACGGCAAATTTGTAAAATACTGAAGTGCTTCGGTACTGTGCTTATACAATGACAACCAATCGCCTAACTGATGTTCAATTAACAACAACTGATTCCAAATCTGATATTTATCCTTACGCGTTTCAACAACCTTATTCAAAGCCAAACGGGCAACTTCAATATTTCCATTGTAAATCATCAAATCGGCATAAAGCGTATTGACGTCAGGGTCGTCAGGATAATTTTTAACAAGTAGTTCTGACAATTCCACAATTTTTTCAAAACTGAATTTCAAAAGTTCCTGATTGCGCAACATATTGTAAATGATGTCAACCTTGAAAGCACAGGTAACATCTTTTGAAACAAATCCTATCTTAAGTTCTGAAAAGAATTTTTCGTTTTCCTTCAACAATTGATAGCAACCAGCCAACCCAATATGAGAATAACCGTCGTTTGGAACATAATTTAAAACACTGTTGTAGGCATCAATCGATTTTTGAATTTGACCAGTTTCAGAATAAAAACCTGCAACCAAACGCCTGTAAACATATTCGTTTGGATAAGTTTTCACCAATTTAAGAAGTTCATTTTCAGCCTTTTTCTTATCCTTAAGCAAAAGATAAATATCTTTTTTCATAAGAATAACAGACTCATCAATACCAAACTTATCCTCTATAGAATCGTAAATTTGAATAGCCTTCTTATACTTTTTGTTTTTTACATAAATATCTGACAAACAAGCATAAAAGTCAAACTCATTAGGATAGATTGATATCAATTTGTTGAAAATTGCAATTGCCTTGTCGTAATGATTTGAATAAGTGTAAATGTTTCCGGCCAAATAAAGGTACCATTCGTTGGAATCGTTGAAGGCAAGGCATTTATCGATATAAAGTTCTGCTTGATTAAAATCCTTGCGCTGAAAACTGATAGAGGCAAGGCGATAAAGTATAAATGGATTATCAGGCTTTATATCAAGACATTGAAGATAATGCTGTTCGGACTTTGAGAAATCATCGTTTATGAAAGTTCTGTCGGCTTCGAACAAATTATAAATGTACTTTGCATTGTCATCAACAAAACTACTGTCAATTACTTGACTATTAGCATTGAAGACAATAAGCAAAGCGAAAGTCGCTAAAGATATCTTTAAAGAAAAATTAAGCATTATTTACCTGTATGACCAAAACCACCAGAACCACGTTCCGTCTCACTAATTTCAGTGACTTCAATAAAATCGGCCTTTTCGTGCCGTGCTATAACCATTTGGCAAATTCTTTCGCCAGATTTTATAGTGAAATCTTCTGTTCCTAAATTGACAAGAATAACCTTTATCTCGCCACGATAATCGGCATCGATGGTGCCAGGCGTGTTAAGCACTGTTATTCCGTTTTTGATAGCCAAACCACTGCGAGGGCGAATCTGTGCCTCAAAACCGTCGGGCAATTCAATGAACAAACCAGTAGGAATGAGTTTACGTTCCATAGGCTTTAGAACAATGTCAGACTCGATGAAGGCACGTAAATCCATACCTGCAGAACTCGATGTTTCGTAGGCAGGCAACTGATTGTTTGACTTGTTTATGATTTTTACTTGCATAGCAGTTCCTTAATATTTTTGCGTTCAAAGTAATACAAAATGCCGATATAAATAAGCAAGAACAATGTACTAACTGAAAGTGAAAGTATCAAATTGTCTATTGAGAAGAAATTTCTAACAATAAGCACCAAAACGGCAAGCAAAATATATGCCGACAATTTGCCAACATTGTAATTTACAGGATAAACCTTGTGTCCCCACAAATAGCATATCAGAACCATTACAAAGTAGCAGGCAATGGTGGCAATGGCACAACCCCAATAACCCATTATAGGAATAAGTTCAATATTCAAAACCAAAGTTATTATGGCTCCAATAATGGAAATTACAGCGCCACAAACTGTCTTATTGCAAATCTTATACCAGATAGAGATATTATAATAGATACCTAAAAACATATTGGCCAGCAAGATGACAGGAACAATGTCGAGACCGGAACGGAACTCTTCGCCAATGAAATACTGGAAAATATCAATGTACATTGTCACTGACAAGAAGATGATGAGGCAGAACATTACAAAGTAATTCAACACAACGCGGTACGATTCCTTTGCGTCGGAAGTAGCCGATTTTTTGAAGAAAAATGGTTCAGCGGCGTAGTTGAACATTTGTATGAAAATAGTCATCAAAACCGCTATCTTGTAGTTTCCAGAATAGATACCCACCTGCTCAAGCGCATTGATTCCATCGCACGAAACGAATTTCAGGAAAATCTTGTCGAAAACCTCGTTTATCATTCCTGCACCGCCAATAAGAATGAACGGCCAGGTATATTTCAGCATCTCTTTATAGAAACTGAATGAAATGGCAGGCCTGAAACACTTGAATTCAGGCAACAAAAGAAGGAACGACACAAAAGAGGCTAAAAGATTGCTGTAGAATGCATAACCAACATTAACGTCAGGATTGTAAAGCGAGGCAAAGAAGGCATTGTCACTTTCACGGCAAACAACATAAAAGAAAATGTTGAGAGAAATGCTTATTGAAACATTGACAAGTTTGATGATAGAAAACTTCAACGCCTTGTTTTGGTTTCGCAATCTTGCAAAAGGAATAGCAGTCAGAACATCAAAAAATATTATGAAAGCGAAACACACAATGTAATTGACATTGTTTTGATAATCAATCCAACCAGCAATGTCGTTTTTAAACAACAAAGCAAACACCAAGAAAACCGAAGCAAAGGACATTGTGCTGAAAAGCGCGTGATTGTAAGTCTTTTGCTCATCGTGCTTTACACTGAAACGGAAATAAGTAGTCTCCATTCCGTGAATGAGCAAAACCAACAAGAACGACGAGAACGCGTAAAGAACTGAAAATGTTCCATAAATTTCAGTTGTAAACACGCGAGTGAAAAAAGGCGTGAGCAGAAGATAATTCAAAACACGCGGAACAATGGTTCCAAGACCGTAAATGACAGTCTGCCCAGCAAGACCTTTAAAGAATTTCATTACAAACCAAGTTTATTTGATATTTCAAGCATTCTCTTAACAGGCTTCAACGCCTTTTCCTGAATAGCGTCATCAACGAAAACTTCAGGTGAATTGTTCTTCAAGCAACTGTAAATATTTTCCAAAGTAATCATTTTCATATAATTACAATCGTTGCAAGTAAGTGAAGCATCATCGGGTGGTGCAGGTATGAATTTCTTTTCAGGATTGTTTTTATTCATTTGGTGCAAGATGCCAGTTTCAGTTGCAACTATGAAACACTTCGCATCAGACTTGCCGACAAAACGCAAAATGTCGGCTGTACTGCCAATGAAATCGGCAACTGAAAGCACTTCAGCCTGACATTCAGGATGTGCAACAACCAATGCGCCATTCTGCGACTTGAGTTCGGCAATGCGCTTTGCTGAAAAACGGCGGTGAACGTGGCACGAACCATTCCAAAGAAGCATATTACGGCCAGTTGTCTTATTCACAAAAGTGCCCAAATTATGGTCTGGACCAAAGATTATCTTTTCATCTTTAGGCAGACTGTTCACAATGGAAACAGCATTCGACGATGTACAAATAATGTCGCTCAAAGCCTTAATCTCATTTGTGGTGTTCACATACGAAATGACAGTATGGCCAGGATTTTCGGCAATGAATTTTCTAAAATCGTCGGCATTGCAACTGTCGGCCAGCGAACAACCAGCATCGAGGCAAGGAATGAGCACCTTTTTGTCAGGATTCAGAAGTTTGACTGTTTCGGCCATAAAATGAACACCAGCCATAAGAATCACATCTGCAGAAGTCTTGACAGCCTTTTGTGCCAATGCCAGACTATCGCCAACGAAATCGGAAATATCTTGAATTTCAGGACGTTGGTAAAAATGACCTAAAATAATAGCGTTTTTTTCCTTCTTAAGCCTGTTGATTTCGGCAACAAGTTCAGAAGAAGACAAATGCAAATTTTCCATAAAAAAATGAATTGCGTTTATTCGACAAATGTACGAAAAGGCATATAGGTGTGTTCTATAAATTCCCCGATTTAAAAATTTTTTCAGATATGAACTAACATTTAATCTTTTGCGTGCTTTTGAATTTTTGTCGTCATCTTGCTGACTTTCATTCAGTCACAGTGCCCGCACTGCTCCTTCGTTCAAATCATCAGTCTGCCTGACAAAATCTTCAAAATCACCACAAAGCAATTTATAGAACACACCTTAATTTATTTGTTGTACCTTGTACTCACTAAACTTTGGAGCCATGGAACGGATTTTGAAGACTGCCAGTTCAGTGATAAGGCAGATAGACAGTTTTGTAGATGAGATAGAGAACGGTATGTTGCTTTTCCGCGAGTCGGTCAACAATTATGTCGACGGCAAGATTCCCGATTTTGAGAAGCGTCTTCAGCTTGTCGAGGACAAGGAATCGGCAGCCGACACCCTGCAGCGCAGCATCGAGAACGATTTTCTAGTTCACTCGCTGTTGCCCCAACTTGCAAGCGACGTGCTTCACCTTCTCGACAAGACCGACGACATACTCGACAAGGCAAAATACGTGCTTCAGCAGTTCAGCGTGGAGCTTCCGCAAATGCCCGACACCATAAAAGCCGACTTCAAGAGCCTCAACAGTGTGTCAAACGAGGCATCGTCAGAGGCCATTGCGGCTGTGCGTGTTTTCTTCACCCAGCCCGAACTGGCGAAGGAACATATCAACAAGATTTATTTTTACGAGCGCGAGAGCGACCGCGCCGCCAACGACCTGCGCCGCATAATTTTCCAGTCAACGCCTGACATCGACCTGGCTCATAAAGAGCAATTGCGCTACTTTACACGCCACGTGGAGCAGATAAGCGATGCGGCCGAAGATGTTGCCGACATTCTTTCCTTATTGATATTAAAAGTGATGCTTTAGCCTATGCTGTTGTTTTTCCTGTCGAGCGGACTGTTTTTGGGCTGGAGCCTTGGAGCCAACGATGCGTCGAACATATTCGGTTCGGCAGTAGGGTCGCGAATGGTGAAATTCCGCACGGCAGCCATTGTGGCAAGCATCTTTGTGATACTTGGCGCCACTTTTCAGGGCGAGGGCGGTTCCGACACCCTGAACGAACTAGGCTCGGTAGATGCCATTGCTGGCTCGTTCACAGTTGCGCTGGCATCGGCACTCACCGTTTTCATGATGACAAAACTGCGGCTCACTGTTTCAACCTCGCAAGCCATTGTGGGCGCCATCATCGGGTGGAACGCCTATGCCCACCGCCCCACTAACATGAAGCTTGTTGGCGAGATAGCATCGACATGGGTTGTGGGAATGGTGCTTGGTGCCATTTTCGCCATTCTGCTCTACTTTGCCACAAAACGCATATTTGCCTGGCTCAAGCTGCATCTTATCTGGAAGCACGCCGTGCTGCAGATAATGCTCATAGTGATTGGCGCGTTTGGAGCCTATAGTTTGGGCGCCAACAATATTGTAAACGTCATGGGCGTGTTTGTCAATTCCATAGGTCTGAGCCCGCTCACCATTGGACCGCTAACTCTTTCAGGCGCACAGCAGCTGTTCTTCATTGGCGCATTGGCCATATCGCTTGGCATCTTCACCTACTCCAAACGCGTAATCGAGACCGTCGGCAACGACCTTATGCCATTGTCGGCCGAAACTGCCATGGTGGTTGTTCTGGCACAGAGCATTGTACTGTTTGTCTTTTCGTCGAAAGGGCTGTCAGATGCCATTGCGTGGCTTGGACTGGGACGGATTCCGCAAGTGCCCATATCGAGCACCCAGGTTGTGATTGGCGCCATTGTGGGCATTGGACTGCTCAAAGGCGGCAACGGCATAAAGTACAAGGTGCTGTGGAGCATAATGCTCGGCTGGGTGGCTACGCCGCTATTGGCTGGCATAGCATCGTTCATACTGCTGTTTGTGGTGAGCGGAGTGTTTCAGTTGTCAGTCTGCGGATAATATTGCCTGCTTGATTCCATAGTCGCGTGTGCTGACTTTGTTTGATATAAGCAAACAACAGCATACGGTTATAGCATAATTACACGGAATGTTGGCTGATGAAAACAACAAAAATGGCAGCCTGTTTTAGTCAGCTGCCATCCTTGATACTGCAATGTATTCGACTTTATTTCAGTTGTTTTTTCCTTTCTTTGTATAAACCACAATGGCTCCGTTGCCGCCTTGTGCGCCATATATGTTGGCATCTTTAAGAATGTCGACATGGTCAACAATGAAAACAGTAATGCCGCTTAATGTTTCCACCTGAACTCCGTCAACAATATAGATAGGTTCAGTAGGACCATCTATTGATACGGCTCCGCGTATGTTAGCTTTGGAGCTTTCGCCAAAATCGCTGTGCGAAAACGACAAGCCTGGAACTTTGCCACGCAAAGCTTCTACCAAATCAACACGTCCTGTTTTTACAAGTTCCTCGCCGCTTATTGATGATGATGAAGTGGTGCGTTCCCTGGTTTTTACATAATAATATCCATAGCCAATGAGTTCCTGGTCTTCTTCAGCCAGATATGATTGTTGGTCGGCCAAGCGAAGTTTGATGCTTTTCTTTCCTTCAACAGGAATGGCATATATTCGGCCGCCGTATTTAACCTTAAGAGTGTCGTTAGGTGCTACGTTTGTCAAGCCAAAACGTCCTTTTTTGTCAGTCAAGGCATAAGTGTTGGCGTCTTTCACATACACACGTGCCCGTTTTGCCGGCATTCCGTTTATATCAGTAATTACACCATTGAAAGGCACGTCTGTTGTCTGTGCCTGCGACATTAACGCTAATGGAAGCAATAGCGCAAGAAGGGTCTTTTTCATAAAAATATTTTTTTTTGCAATATAATTTTTTTTAAAGAAAATCAGAATCATCAGCCCGAAAACATTTAACATTTGGCAAATCTTCACCGACGAACCTGCATACCGATAAAATTCTTAATTTTGCGTTTTGTGTTGCATCACTGTTAAAATGCTTGACACATTGTCATGTAAATAGATATTTTTCAAAAAGATGATAGTAATTACCGGTGCCGCAGGCTTTATAGGCAGTTGCCTTTTGAGCCGTTTGAACCACGACAATTTCAACGACATTGTCATAGTAGACGATTTCAGCAATCCTGAAAAGAACAGGAATTTTGAAGGCAAGCAGTTTGCCGAAAAGGTTGACCGCAAGGAGTTTTTCAGCTGGCTTGACAGCAACCACCGCTTTGTGGAATTCATATTCCACTTGGGTGCGCGTTCTGCAACCACGGGCTTCCCAAAAGAGGTGTACGACGAACTCAACCTTAACTATACAAAGACAATGTGGCTCAAGTGTGTTGAATACGGACTGCCTCTTGTCTATGCATCGTCGGCAGCCACTTACGGCATGGGCGAGTTCGGTTTTGAGGACAATCACGATGTGATATACAAACTCAAGCCAATGAACTTCTACGGCGAGTCGAAGAACGATTTCGACAAATGGGCGCTTCAACAGGAACGCAAGCCGTTCTTCTGGGCAGGGCTGAAATTCTTCAACGTGTATGGTCCGAACGAGTACCACAAGGGACGTATGGCGTCGGTGATTCTGCACGCATTCCACCAGATACAGCAGACTGGCAAGATGAAACTGTTCAAGTCGCACAACCCCAACTATGTCGATGGCGGACAGACCCGCGACTTTGTATATGTGAAGGACCTTTGCGAGGTTATGGTGTTCCTTATGCACCACCGCAAGGATTCGGGCCTTTACAACATTGGCACTGGCAAAGGCCGCACATTTGCCGACCTTACCATAAACACTTTCCGTGGAATGGGGCTCGAACCAAACATTGAGTACATTGACATGCCAATGGACATACGCGACAAGTACCAGTACTTTACAGAGGCCAATATGGCAAAACTGCGCTCGATAGGCTATGACAAGCCTTTCTACTCGCTTGAGGACGGTGTGGCCGACTATGTGAAGAACTATCTGGTGCCTAACAAGTATTATTAGGAATCAACAAACAAGGCAGATTCAATTGATAATGGATATTTCAGAATACATAAATTCCAAACCTCTAAACATTAGCCACGTCCCTACAAGGTTTGCCAAATGTAATTTTATCAATATCATCAGACACTAATCATAATAACTAAACATTAATCTATACCCCAACTTCCTATGGACAACTTTTTCTTACTGATATTCATAGTCTTCATTATAGGTGTACTGATGTTCGACCTCTTGTGCGTCGGGCGCGGACATCACGTAGTGAGCATCAAGGAAGCGTCAATATGGACTTGCGTCTGGGTGTGCCTTGCGCTTGCATTCTTTGTATTCTTGCGCACCAACGGGCATCTGGTTCACGGCATCGACTCGTTTGAGGGACTTCAGCACGTAACGCAAAAGTACAGCCTCAATTTCAAATACGACGGTCTTCCGCTCGACGAGGCAATCGCCAACGGATTGACAATTGAATCGGCTATTGAACAGTATCAGAAGAGTTCGTCAATCGACTTCATATCGGGCTACCTGATTGAGGAGACACTGTCTATCGACAATTTGTTTGTAATGCTGATGCTGCTAACCGGGTTCGGGGTTCGCAAGAAAGACTACAAGTCGGTTCTGTTTTGGGGCATACTTGGAGCCATAATCTTGCGGTTCGCCTTCATATTCCTTGGCTCGTCGCTTATCCAGAAGTTCAACTGGATATTGCTTGTATTCGGTGTCTATCTGGCCTATATGGGTATAAAAATGTTTTTCCAGAAGGAGGAGGACAACTCGAATGCCGACCCCCGCGACCACAAGTTGGTGAAATTCCTGTCGAAGCATTTCAATGTATATCCTCGCTATGTGAACGGACGGTTCTTCATCCGCGACCACAAGCACAGGTTGTTCATCACGCCGCTGCTCATTGTGGTAATCACTATAGAGTTCACCGACTTGATTTTCGCCTTTGACAGCATTCCCGCAATATTCTCCGTCACTTGCGACCCATATATTGTGTTCTTCTCGAACATTTTCGCCATAATAGGACTGCGGTCGCTGTTCTTTATGCTTTCTGGCGCTGTTGACAAGTTCTGCTACCTGAAGCAGGGCGTTGCAATACTGCTGCTTTTTGTGGGCGCGAAACTGCTGCTGCATCATTGGCTCGATGCCATAGGGTTCACGTCGTTGCACTCGCTGTATGTCATTTTGGGCATCATAACGTTGAGCATTGTGCTCTCGCTTCTGTTCCCGAAGAAGAAAGGTGCGGTGGCAGAATAACGCTATTTTCCCGCTTGAAACATACTCTCTTTCGTGCTCAAAGTTATTCATATAACGAATAAATGCCGTGTATTTGATTAACCTTAGGCAATTAGTTGTTGCAAACAACTTTATCGTAAAGCAAGAAAAATATTAGGTGCAATTAAATAAATGGCAGAAAGCGGCAACTTTCTTCATCAAAAAAGAAAATATTGGTGGCCGCTAACGCATTTAGGACACAGATGACACAGTCCCGATAGGTATCGGGACTACTGATTATCACAGATTTTATTTGATTAAGCACCAAAATTTTAAGGTGAGTTCTACAAATTCACCGTTCTAAATATAAAAATGACTATATGAACTTTTCGGCAATTTTTGTTTTTTATCGGTATCTTTATGGGTGTCAGTCGTCAACAGTGCCCGCACT
>CALABN010000301.1 GCA_937885735.1 uncultured Bacteroidota bacterium
GTTCGATAGTGTATGGATAGGAAGTCATTGCAAGAATTGCCTTCGCCGTGGTTTTTGTGGTGACCCAATTAAGTAACTTGTTGTTTTGTAAATTGATATGTGTAGATATCTGGCCAATGCCGTCACCATTTCGCGTATGCTTTTTTCGCTTGCGCTTTTGCCTTGTGCCACATTCGGATTGGCATTTTGGTGCCTGTATGCCTGGTGTGGCCTTTCCGATATGCTCGACGGACCAATTGCCCGCAAGACGGGGAGTGCAGGTCGCATTGGTGCCATTCTCGACAGTATTGCCGATTTGCTGTTTGTAGTTGTCTGCTTTGTGAAGGTTGTCCCGTTTGTCAATATTCCAACATCGATATGGCTTTGGGTAGCCGTCATAGCATTTATAAAGATTGCCAACATTGTTGTCGGCTTTGCCAAATACCGTAAGTTGGTAATGCCCCACACCGTAGCAAACAAGGTGACAGGTGCGTTGCTGTTCCTTCTGCCCGTAGCCATTCAGTTTATGCCTCACATAGTGCCAGTTGCACTGGTTTGTGCTGTAGCCACATTTTCAGCGTTGCAGGAAAGGGCGGGAGTGTGGCGTTAGTCGTTGTATTTCTTGAAATTCTCGGCTTGTTCCAGATAAGGTGAGTTCTATAAATTCACCGTTTGAAAAATAGTAATAACAAAATGGGTTTTATGAACTTTTCGGCGCTTTTTGTTTTTTATCGGTATCTCTTTATGGGTGTCAGTCGTCAACAGTGCCCGCACTGTCTCCTTCTTCCGTCCATAAATCTACTCGATAAAAATTCAAAAATCGCTCGAAATCAATTTATAGAACCCACCTTAAACGATTCAACTGATTGCCGTTGATTTTAGTTAAATGTGTATGTTACAACATTTTGTGACAATACAAATAACGCTCGTCATGCTGAACTTGTTTCAGCATCTCCGACAACTGGACGGGATTCCGTGGCAAGCACGGAATGACAGCGTCTATGTTGGTGGCATGATATAGCAATATGTGTCGCCGCTCTGCGGCTTACATTGCGTATGGCATTCATTAACAGACAAAACCGTTTTGGCCGCAGAGCGGCCTGATAATGGTAGAATATGGCACAACAAATAACACAAGCCACAGAGTGGCGACATATCTTTGCTGCTATGCATTTTTCCACACCAAAGGACGGACAAGATTCCGTGTCAAGCACGGAATGACGGCGTGTTGAAGGACTTGAAAGGTCAAGACAATAATAACCAGATGCAAGCGAAGCGACGCTTCCGGACTCGCAAACATTATGATTTCTGCCTGAAAGGCAGCACTTTGCCTTGTTCATTGTGCAACCTTTCAGGTTGTTTCCTCGCGTGGTTACGTATTCCGTAGGTTCACTATGTTCAACCTACGGTTATTATTGTTGGCCACTTTCAGTGGCAGTTAACACAACGCACGTCATGCTGAACTTGTTTCAGCATCTCTGACAACCAGACAAGATTCCGTGTCACGCGCGGAATGACAAATTGAGCCAAACAGCAGGAATTCTAATTCTCATTGGCTAAAACTTGCCGTTGATGTCGTCAAGAAGCAGCTGCTTGTCAATAGGCACAACGCCTACCTTTTCGCAGACGAGGCCGCCTGCAATGTTTGCTATCTGCGAGGTTAGTGTGGCAGGCAATCCCGATGCAAGGCAGCAGGCCGCAACGCTGATAACGGTGTCGCCCGCACCCGACACATCGGCAATGTCACGTATCTCAGCGGGTGTGCGTGAGTAGCCATCGCCATCAGTGATGAACACACCCAATTCCGACAAGGTGACCATAAGGTATTCGGCGTTCAACTGCTTTCTCAAACGTTGTGCCGCACTGTCCAACGCCACAAAGTCGCCCTTTTCCATATTGATTTTCAAGCCTTCGCAAATCTCCTTGAAATTAGGCTTGAACAATGTCACATTCTTGTAACTGTCGAAGTTGCGCTTCTTAGGGTCCACAAGGGTTGGAATGCCTGATTTCCGCGCAAGCGAAACAACGTGCTCTATGACAGACGGCGTGATGTTTCCCTTGTCGTAATCCTCGAATATGACGGCATCAAACTTGAACTTGCCAAACAGGCTGTCGATATGCTTGATGAACTGCTGTTCCAAATCGGCTGAAAGGGGTTTTGTCTGCTCCTCGTCGATGCGCAACAGATGCTGGTTGTTGCTGATGATGCGCGTCTTGACGGTTGTCTGGCGACTGTCGGACTTCAGGATGCCGTCGGTAGGCAGGCTGTTCTGCTCAAGAAGGCTGTAGAAGAGTTGTCCTTTTGCATCATTGCCAATAACGGCGCACATTATCGGGTTTGCCCCCATTGCCTTGACGTTGAGCCCCACATTGGCGGCTCCACCCAATCGGTCTTCGTGGCTAGTTATTGATATAATAGGCACTGGCGCTTCGGGCGAGATGCGCTCAACCTTGCCCCACATATATGAGTCAATCATAACATCGCCAACAACCAGAATGTTGTATTGACTGAATTTGCCAAAGGCATCGGTAATTTGTTTTGACAGACTCATATACAATTGTATTAATATACTTTAAATCCGATTATTTGACGTACTTCTTTAAGTGTCTTCGATGCGCTTTCGCGTGCCTTTTCGGCTCCTTGGCGGGCAATTTTGTCGAGCAGTTCGGTGTTGCTCGAATACTCGAGAATGCGCTCGCGGATTGGTGCCAATGTCTTCACGATGTCCTCGGCCAACTGCTTTTTCATGTCGCCGTAGCGGATTGAGCAGTCGTTCCACTTCTCGTCGAAGTATTTGTATGTTTCCGGCTCGCTGGCAATCTCCATAAGTGTGAAAAGGTTCTGTATCACTTCTGGCTTCTCGCTGTTTGGCGCTTGCGGACCGGCATCGGTTACGGCGCGCATCACTTTCTTCGAGATTGTCTTGGCATCCTCGAAAAGATAGATGCAGTTGCCCTCGCTCTTGCCCATCTTGCCGCTTCCGTCAAGCCCTGGCACTTTTACGGCGTGATCGCTGAAGTAGAAGTTCTTTGGCTCGGGGAAGTATTCAACCTTGTATATGTTGTTGAAACGGCGGGCGCACTTGCGGGCCATTTCCATATTTTGTTCCTGGTCCTTGCCTACTGGCACTTTTACTGCTCGGTGCTGAAGTATGTCGGCGGCCATGAGAGTAGGATAGGTGAACAGGCCGGCATTGACGTTGTCGGGCTGCTTGCGGGCCTTCTCCTTGAATGTTGTAACACGGCCCAACTCGCCTATGTAGGTGTTCATATTCAAGTACAGATACAACTCAATGGTTTCAGGCACGTCGCTCTGTATGTAGATTGTGGCCTTGTCGGGGTCGATTCCGCAAGCCAGGTATTCGGCAAGTATGGTGCGTGCGCTGTTTTGTATGTTTTCGGGTGTTGGATGTGTTGTGAGTGAATGCCAGTCGGCAATGAAATAAAGGCAATTGTACTCGTCCTGCATCTTCACAAAACTCTTTACTGCTCCGTAATAGTTGCCCAAATGCAGGTTTCCTGTGGGACGAATTCCGCTAACTACTGTTTCCATAAATTCATATTTGTCGCAAACTTAAGGTAAGTTAGGTAAATTCCACACTTTTTTGTGGGCTTTTTTACGTTTGGCCTGTCCCGATGCCAATAAAGCACACTGATTTATAGGGAAAACGCTTGAAAAACCGCAAGGAATATTGCCAATGTGCCAATTATGCGTAAAACAGGCCACAGCCAATCTATGTATGACCGAACACGGCACCCTACCTCACCATAACCTTCTCAGCCTTATCAACCGTTTTTACAATATAAAGGCCTTTTGGTAGTGACAATTCCTTTTTATTTCCAGCATACAAACAACGACCAACCATATCGTAAACACTATAGAAGACTGGTTCTTTTGAATAAATGATTCCATTGGCTGAATAGAAATTGCTTTCAGTTACTGCTTCTGATTCTTCAATGCCTGTAGGCATTTCTTCAATATTTTTGGCATCTCCCCAATATTCATAATTTCGATAAGCCTCAGCACATCCCTCAGGAACAATTACAGAAAATTGTTCAAAAGGTGTTACTGCATAATTTATGATTGTTTCTCCTCCATATAACTCTTCTGCATATGCAATAACACATGGTTTTTTTCTATGCATAATTAATTCTTTTACTTGAAAGTCGAGATTAGAACCATCTATTGCCCATTCTTCAATTACTCTAATTGATTCTGGCAATTCCACCCTAATATTCTTTTCTCCTTGACCTTGACTTAAGGAAATTGCATAAGATTCTATCACTTCAACACCCTCTTTAACCACAAGGTTTACAATTCCACAAGCATAAAAAGCATATTTACTAATGGTTTTCAAATTTTCACCAGGCACTTCCAAATCTCTTATACTGCATCCAAAAAAAGCATTATCACCAATAGACCGCAGACTATTCGGTAAAACTATTTTGGTTATATATCTATTATCACAAAAAGCACCTCGTCCTATCGATTCTATTCCTTCAGGAAATACAACTGAATATATACCATCATGATTATTGATTAAATCATTCTCCGTTCGTAAAAAAGCTGTAGAGCCTATTGAAGTCACATTATATGTCGTTCCTGCGTTTTTAACTGTTGATGGAATTATCAAATCACCGATCAACTTTACGTTTGACATTCCCATACTATCAACTACTTCAACTGCATTTTCTTTATTTTTAATTATTCTATAATAAAGCACATGTCCGCTTGGACTAATAGCAGAAAAATCAGGTTTCATGTAAATTTTTTCAGAATCACGCATAAATGTTCTTGCTGTTCCTTTATCAAACACCATACTATCAGCAACGGCAGATTCAACAGTTGCAAATGACGAAAGGCTTGCTGTGGCAAGCATAAGTGTTACAAAAAGATGATTTTTCATAGTTGCATATTTTTATTAGTTATTATTCAAATAGAGTCATAGTTGCAACGAAGGCATTGCTGTTGCCAACTTAAATTTTTCGATAAGTGTTTTTTCGGGAAAATGCATTTGCAAGGTGCAAGGCTTGCACCACTATTGTGTTTAAAGGATATTGCTTGCTAATATTTCAGATGAAAAATCCAAATTTTGAGACATTGGTTTTGTCTTGCCAAAGTAACGAAAAATCTCATTACAAACATCCTCAACCTAAAAAACGCAAACAAATAACCTTCACTTTTTTAATATTGTTATAACAAAACACACCTAACACACATAATTGTTATAGCATTTCTATATTTGCCTACAAAAACAGAAGAAATGAAATCAAGCATCATCAAAATAGGCAACAGCCTCGGAATAATAATTCCTTCAGAGATTCTGAAACGTATGAGGCTGGCTGAAAGGGACAGTGTCAACCTGGATTTGTCGGGCGACGTGCTGTCAATACGGCCAGCAAGGGACTCTTCCTCTATGGCCGACGTCAATTTTTACGTTTGTCCCGTTTGCGGAAACATTTTGTACGGCACGGGAAAGGTGCAACTGAACTGCCACGGGCACAATCTTGAGCCTCTTGAAGCAAGAAATCCTGAAGGGATAATGGATTACTCCATTGAAACCGTGGAAGATGAGTATTACGTGACAGTGAATCACGAAATGTCAAAACAAAACTATATCTCATTTATGGCCTGCGCTTCCGCCGACAGGGTCCAGATTGTGAAACTGTTTCCCGAAGGAATGGCAGAAGCACGTTTCAAAAAGGACTCGATACGCTACATATATTTCTACAGCGAAAAGGACGGGCTGTTTAGGGTGCGGGTGTAGTTGGTGTGGCGGATTGCAACACTTTTGCGGTTTATTAATGGGGTTGCAAACTATATTATAAAGAATTTGTTTTCATTTAGTTATATTTTTCACAAAGCGGACAGGATAACAAATATTGGCATATTTATGAGCATCCACTAAATCAGGCGTAAATCCGTAATGTCCAATTCCTGTTTTTAAGGAAAAAAACGTTCTGATTCTTTTTGGACGGCTGTAATATAATGCGCCATATCCTTGATAATAAAATTGTACAGAATCATCAATTCCACCAAAACCAAAAGGTTTAATATTGAATATTGAAGCAGTCTTGAAAACTTGATTTCCATTATCATCTACCCAATCTGATGTTGAAGCAAATTCTTGCCACATATTGATAACTGGGGAATCAACATATAAAGAATCTGCTACAGATTTCAAATTAAGATTGCCATTTTCGATAGGGAATGCTGCACCCTGTGTATATGTCGTTGTTCCTATAATTCCACTTAACTTTGGAAGTTCAGCATCTATTCCAAAGACCTTTTCCAATTGATTCCAATCTTCATCATATGCATAATGGAATTCTTTAGGACCCATTTCTTTTAGGTGAACATCTGAATCATTTGCATTAAACATAAACAAATTACTATACAATATTCCCTTTGCCCCCGACGGCAATTCAGAAACAACATAATCTTCATTCAATTTCATCTGAATGGTGTCGCCATTTTCATCAATATATGACGTGCAACGCAAGTCGTCAGCCATCCATATTTGGTCACCTACTTCAACCACTCGATAGACATTGTATTCGTGGTCACGAATGTGCATCTTGTTATTCAGGAATATTTCCTTGCCTCCAACACTGTAAGTCTGGCAGACTTTATCATCAACAGCCACATCGGCCAAAAACGTAAAGTTATATATAACTGGCTCATAGTTCACACCGTGCAAATCGTCAAAATCGTTGAACATATATGGAACATCCATATTGTCGGTCCATTTAATGTAAAGCGAATCTTGTCCATCGGGTACATCAAAGGTTTTTCCTGCAAAATTGCACTCTTTGGTAGGCTTCATTTGCACTTTTATGTTTGAGAATTTGCTACGGTCGAGACCTTTCCAACGCAACACAATGGCATTTTCGTTTTCGCCATTGTCGGTTTCCACTACAATTTTCATTTTTTCTGGCACGTAAAAAATTCTTGTTTCGGAATACTCACTATCAATCTTTTTTTGAGTATCAGCAACCCTAACGTGCCAATAGTATTTACCAGGTTGCAATACATTATTCTCTTTGTTTAGGGATTTAGTAAGGTCGTCGGGGTCGGTTCCGTACATTACGATAATGGAATAGTCAGTTTCTGATGACTGTATAAAAATATCTCTGTCAACCAATGTGTCAACCACAGCACCATCTGGCAATAGCAATTCGACTTGTTCTGAAGGAAACGGGAACGATTCATCATCTTCCTTGCATGAGTTGAACATGATTGTTAGCGCCGAAAGGGCGATTACTGTGGCAGTAATTAATCTTCGTTTCATAGTTTTTGAATTTTTGCTTATATGTTGTTCCTATTCGACGGTTTGCATTCAATATGTCCAAAGGGAAAACCAACACAATATCATACAAATATATGGTTATTTATATTGATTTTGTTAGGCAGAATACTTTTCTCCTGATTGTTTCTGATGCATTGCGAAAGACACAACTTTCAATGGAAAACCAAAAAAAGCCAAGCCCTTGCGGGTTTGGCTTTTTCGATATCGGTGATTGCTGTTATTTCAGCACTATCTCGGTTGTGCCAATCATGCTTCCATCGCAGAAGATGTCGGTCTTGTAGGTGCCTTCCTTGAGTTCGCCTTCCTCGCACTCGTAGTATATGACCATATCAACCTTTTCGCCTTTGTAGTCTACTTGGCGCAGGGCAGAGAAGGTGATTTTGTCGTCTTCAAACTTGAAGGTGTCCTCCTCTTTGTTTACAAGCATAAGACCGTCGGGATTTACAATGCGGATGTAAACCTTTTTGTTGCCTTGCGGTGCAATAGGGTTTTCGTCGAGCGTGAATTTAACGGCAAGACGCTTGGTCTTTTTAGCTTTTGTTGCAGGTTTTCCCTTGGCAGTAAAGCATTCCATCGACGAGTTTATGGCCTTGATGACAGATGCCTTGGCCACTTTAGTTGCTGCCTCCTCGTATTTCTTGGTAAGCTGCTTGTTTTCATTTTTGGCCTCGGTAATCTGCTTTTTCACCTCGGTGTTTTCCTCGGTAAGCTGAATGTTGAGCGTGTTAAGGGAATCTATCTGGTGGACGAAATCCTTCATCACGTCGCGCAGGGTCTTGAGTTCCTTCTTGAGTTTGTTAATCTGCGCCTTGTTTTCCGACTTGGTAGCCTTCAGTTCGGCCATAAGGTCCTTGATATGGGCCTTTTCCTGCTCAAGTTGAGCCGAAATGCTGTCATTGCTGGTTTCAATGTTTTCGTAGTCGGCAAGCAATGTCTGGTATTGTGCTGTCAACGAGTCTTTTTCTTCTGAAACCTGATTGATTGTTATTGTCTGGATATTGCTTGTGTGGGCCTTTGTGAAGTACAAGACGCACATCACTGCAAGCAAGATGGATTCAATTACAATTATGGTGGTCAGTTTTTTGTTATTGTTGCCACCAGAGGCTGATTCAAAGTCTTTTAAGTTATCCACTGTAGTAAGTTTTTTGTTGTGAGCGACAAAAGTATATTTTTTTATTTCCGCTAACGCGATTGAAACGCATATTTAACGGATTTTAACTGATTTTATTTTGTCTTGCACATATTGCAAAAGTAGGATGAAGGCGCAACAAAAAAATCCGTTAATTTGTCAATCTAAATGATTGTCAAACAAATAACGGATTTATTGTGGTTACTGACGGAATATAGCGTCAGTTCGGCATTCTGATAGTTAATCGGCGTTGGGGTACAAGATGTCGTAAAGCGAAGCCACGGCATCGGAAATGACCCCTGTGCAGACTATCTGGTGGTGAGCGCGCTCATCAACCTGTTCCTTGTTGACTTTCTTTTCCAAAAGTTCGCCACACTCGGCTGTGCCGTAAATGTTAACGATAGCTGCGTTAAGATCCTGCACCTTCTTATACTGGGCAAGTTTCGTTTCCATGTCTTTCGGCTCGTACTTGCCTGTTGCCATTCCCAACACCATGAAGCCGCCGGTAACGGCTCCGCATTTGCCACGCATACGGCCCATTCCGCCGCCAAATGGTGCAGATAGGTTTGTAACTGTGTCAAGGTCGGCACCAAATTCGGGTGCAAAAGTCATTGCAACCGACTGTGAGCAGGCATAACCCTGCTTGAAATATGCTATTGCCTTGTCAATAGCCTCCTGTTTTGTCATAATAATTGTGTTTTTTGATTATAGTAACGCAATTTAATAATAATTGGTATTTAGTATCCAAACATTCAGCCAAAATCTACTTTTATGAGTTATGAATATTTTAGCAATAAAGAGTAATTTTGTGCCCGTATGTCAGCTACTACTATCATTCTGTTGATTGCATTCTGCACAGGCGCGAGTTTTGTGCAACGGGTGAGCGGATTCGGCTTTGGCATCTTCATTATGACGATGCTGCCGCATCTGATGCCGTCGTATGGCGAGGCCACAACACTTTCAGGGGTGTTGTCGGCAACACAGTCGCTTTACGTGCTTGTAGCCATCTACAAGTACATCGACTGGAAAAAGCTTCTGCCCATTTTGCTGACGTTTCTTGTAGCTTCGTACTTTGCCGTGCAGTATGTGTCAATGGTTACCGACACCCACCTCAAGCACCTGCTTGGAGTAGTACTTCTGGTAATGAGCATTTACTTTTTGATAATCAGCGAACGTATACATTTGCGTCCAACCTTGCCAATGCAGGTTTCAATGGGCACATTGAGCGGATTGATGGGCGGTTTGTTTGCAATGCAAGGCCCGCCTGCGGTGCTTTACTTTGTGGCTACTGAAACCGACAAGCAACGCTACATGGCGCTCACACAGGCTTATTTCTTCATCGGCAATGTATTCATGACCATTTACAGGGCACAATGCGGCTTTATGACCGAAACAGTTTCCTGGGGCTGGCTATACGCTCTTGTAGGCGTGGTAATTGGCTCATGGATTGGCAAAAAGGTCTTCGAACGGATTTCGGCACCAGTCCTGCGCAAGATAATATACGGCTACATGGCAGTAAGCGGCGTGGTGGCGCTAATGGCGTAACAATTTAGGATGTAGGATTTAGTCCCGATAGTCATCGGGATCGGGATTAAAATTTAGGATTTCTTATTTCAGTTTCAGGAGTTTAGGATTTTGCCTGAATTTTTATAGCCCGATACAAAACAAAGATTTCCCGTAGGGAAAAACTATTGGTAGAAACACGACATGAAGCACAAACGGCATTCCATAGGAATGCGCCTGGATTGCTATTTAGGGCGTTGTTATTTAGGATTTAGTCCCGATGGCATCGGGATTTCTTATTCCTATTTTAGGAATTTAGGGTTTATATGATTGAAATTCCAGTATATATGAGATTATATCCCAATTCTTTGGACTACAATTTAGGACCAAAACTTTCAACTTTGCCAAACATTAGGAATTAAACGTCGCACATTGATTTTCACGTTCGTAGTTCCCTATTATCGTCCGGAACCAAACGCACTCAACTATCAGCATCACTGTGTTCGATAGGCTGTACAACGCAATGGCGGTGATGAAGCTGTTTAGGTATATGCCTATTAGCAACGAAATCGCCCTTACAATGAAATAGGCCGTCTCAAAAACCAACAGGCCGCGTTGACGCTTGAACACGTCTGGTATGAAATTTATGGAACTGGCTATGCTGTTCATTGCCACCCACGGCAACATAATGCGAATGTAACTGCCTGCCACCGACCAACCATCGCCCAGCAGCCACTCGGTAAGGCTTGGCAACACAAAATACAGAATAGCGAAAGTCGGCACCACAGCCATTAAAGTAAAACTTACGAATCGGTTAAATAAATGACTGACATTTATCTTATTATGAACCGATTCGGCAGTCTTTTGGAATAGCACCTGGTTGAACGAATTGGCTACCACATTAATCGGACGTATGGCTAATGTGAAAGCCATGCCTAAAAATCCCATTTCTGCCAGGCCAAAATATGGCGTGAGCAGGAAAAACGGCAGGTTGCAACTGAAATTATTTATGACAGCGCGGGGCATGTCATATTTCGGGAAATTGACATATTCCCTTGCCGCAATCCGGCATTCATCCTTGTCAACCTTCAAAAGAGCTTTCATGTGCTTCGCAAACGTAGCCTTTATACTTATCAATACTGATGCAAGTGGCGCAAATACCATCGAAACTATCATTCCACCCGACAAGAAACCGAGGAAGCCCAAACCACATTTCGCGCCAGCACTCAAACCGCTTTGCATCAGTTGGTAGATGCCTATGTCGCGATACTGCTTGTTTCGCGTGTACCAATAGTTTATTAGAGTCCATATTGCTTGTGAAAATACAAAGACTGGAAGAAGAAAAATCCAGTTGGCGAGTTGCGGTGCATTGAACAAGTTGGCAATAGGCTTCGAAAATGGAATGAAAGCGATACACAAAAGGCTGACTCCCACCAGCGTCGACAACCCGTTATGAAAACACGCCACGGCACGTTTCTCGTCTTTCGGCAGCACAACTGAAAAATGTATTTCGGAATTTGCCAAAATCACCAGCACTCCGCCTATGCTAAGGAAAAGGTTCAGCAAACCGAAGTCGTCGGGCGAGTAAAGTCGCGTCAGTACGGGATATATGATGATCCCGATGACCTGTGCCACAACGTTTGCCGACAGCAATGTAGCGGAATTGTGGGCCAACTCCGAATGACGAAACTGCAATATTTTCTTGATTCCAAACACGGTTTGCTAAAATAACAACAACGGCACAATAGGCAATGTAGTATTTCGAAAAACAAAAAAAGAGGGCGCATCACTGTTGACACACCCTCTTGATACATATCATGCGCGATATTATTCAATCACAATTGTTGTCCAGCCATGAACATCATCTTCCTTGCCGTACTGAATGCCGACCAACTTGTTATAAAGTTTGGTGCTGACAGGGCCTGGCTTGCCGTCTTCTGAGAAGACGTACGACTTTTTGGTCTCAAGGTCGTCGATTCTGCCGATAGGCGAAATGACTGCTGCCGTTCCACATGCTCCAGCCTCTTCGAATGTCTCAAGTTCCTCTTCGGCTATCTGACGGCGCTCAACCTTCATTCCCATATCCTCTGCAAGCTGCATAAGGCTTTTGTTGGTAATTGAAGGAAGGATTGAAGTCGATTTTGGAGTGATGTAGGTGTTGTTCTTGATGCCAAAGAAATTGGCTGCACCTGCCTCGTCAATGTACTTCTTCTCCTTTGCATCGAGATAGAACTCGCAAGAGTAACCCAAATCGTGAGCTGTCTTGTTGGCACGAAGGCTTGCTGCGTAGTTGCCGCCAACCTTGTAGATGCCTGTTCCAAGAGGAGCCGAACGGTCGTAGTCACGGACAATGACGTAAGGATTTGTAGAAAATCCGCCTTTGAAATATGGTCCAACCGGGGTTACAAACATCAAAAGCAAATATTCAGTTGCTGGGTGAACGCCTACTTGTGCACTTATGCCGACCAACAATGGGCGGATGTAAAGTGTGGCTCCACTCTCGTATGGAGGAATAAAGCGCTCGTTGAGTCGAACGACTTTCTTAACCATCTCTTCAAAAAGTTCTGTACTTGGCTCTGCCATCATTATTCCGCGGCATGTCGACTGCAGGCGTGCTGCATTTTCGTCCATGCGGAAAACGCGGACCTTGCCGTCTGGACAACGGTAAGCCTTCAATCCTTCAAAAGCTTCTTGTCCGTAGTGAAGACAAGTTGCTGCCATGTGCATTGGGATTGTCTCATCTGAAGTAACCTCAATCTCACCCCATTTGCCGTTTCTGAAATAGCAGCGAACATTGTAATCTGTCTTTCTGTAGCCAAAACCGATATTGGCCCAATCAAGATTTTCCATAATGTAAATTTTTAAAAAAGCTACCAAAGGTAATGAATGAAATGTGACAATCAACCTTTTTTTTGAAATTGATGTGTTTTAGCTTGTCTGAAGCTGATGAAAGGGGGAAACGTCACATTCCGCGTACCGATTTGCGGTAGTCAGAAGGCGACATTTTCTCATGCAACTTGAAACGGCGTGTAAAATACGACTGGTCCAGAATGCCTAATTCAGAGGCTACCTCACTTATTGACAAATCGGTGTTGCGCAGCATCATTTTTGCCGACAACATTGTGGAATCCTCTATCCAATCTGTAACCGACTTGCCAGTGCCTGATTTAACTGCCTTATTTAAATAATCAGTTGTAACATTCAGTTTTTCTGCCCATTCTGATGCTGAAAGCTTTTGTTGTCCCTTGCAAAAAACCATATCAATGAAACGTCCGCACGTATCATTTCCTAAAGAGACTGGCTTTGACTGCTTTTTTGCCGATTCGGCAGCTATCTCCACCAAAAACGAATTAAGGTTTGCACGAATGACGTCATCGCTTTGCGGAACTGACAACGTTTCTGAATAGATTCGTTCAAGCAGAACCTGCACAAAGCCGCTTCTCAAATAGTCGAAGCCTGTTACACAGACTCCATTCGACTGCAAAAACGCAAATCCACGGAAACTGTTTGCCACAAGCGGATTGGCACATAAAAAATCAGTGCTGAAACTGCCCATATAACCGAAACAGTCCTTGAAATAGCGTATTGAGAACTGTGAGCCTGCAGGCACTGTTATGCATTCATTGGCAAACATAAGATACTGTTGGCCGTTTGCATCAATCAGTGCTTCGCCCTTGAGCAGAAACATGAACGTGTGGTTCTTGGACCGCATCGCCGGCGTCGGACACGGCATCTGTCGCTGGCAATTGTCGTCAAGCAGGCGTATTGAGAACTGCGCCATGTCGCTGTCTGCCAATCGGCCCATTTTCTCGCCATGGAAAGGACAATGTCTGCCTGCGTCGTTTTGCATAATCGAATTGTATTGGTTGCAAACGTACTAGATTATTTAGGATTTATTTCCAAACGGGCTCATAATTATGATACGTTTTTTGTGAGATGAAAAGAAATGTTGCCTCGATTAGCGTTTCGTCATCTTTGTTTTACAACAACCAAACTCTCTGCCTTGAAACCTTATGGCATACATTGAAAAACGCTTCAGATGTTGTCGCAACGGCTTTCGGGAACCATGCGAATCCACTAGGCGCTCAATCTTTTATCTTCTCAAAAACAAATACGACAAGAATTTAAGGAACACTCGTTTCTTTTATTACATTTGCGGTTCGGTTAGTGAATCTTACACTAATAAGAGTACAAATTTTTAATTATTAACAATATGAACTTTACACACGAGGTACAAGGAATGGTTTGCGTAGCACAAGGCGCCAACCATGGTCCTGCTCCAATTCCAGAAGAAGGAAAATGGGTAAAAGCAAAAGAAATCAAGGATATCAGTGGTTTCACCCACGGTATCGGTTGGTGTGCACCACAACAAGGTGCTTGCAAACTTTCGTTGAATGTCAAGGAAGGCGTCATTGTTGAGGCTTTGGTTGAGACAATCGGCTGCACCGGCATGACTCACTCAGCCGCAATGGCATCAGAGATTCTGCCAGGCAAGACTATTCTTGAGGCATTGAACACTGACTTGGTTTGCGACGCTATCAACACTGCAATGCGCGAATTGTTCCTGCAAATCGTTTACGGACGTACACAGAGCGCTTTCTCTGAAGGCGGTCTTACAGTAGGTGCTGGTCTTGAGGACCTTGGAAAAGGTCTTCGTGGCATTACCGGTACATTGTACGGAACATCAGCCAAAGGTCCACGCTACCTTGAAATGGCTGAAGGCTACATCACCAAAATCGGTCTTGACAAGAACAACGAAATCATCGGCTACCGTTTTGTCAACCTTGGCCGCATGATGGACATGATCAAGGGCGGAATGGATGCCAACGAGGCTCTTCAAAAGGCTTCTGGCAAATATGGCCGTATCGAAGAGGCTGTTAAAGAAATTGACCCACGTAAAGAATAATAGGAGGACACAGATATGGCAATTAGAGAAGTTAAATTTGAAAGCCAAGACCGTCGCGAAAAGCAAATTCTTGCTGCTTTGAACGCTAACGGCATTAAGAGTATTGAAGAGGCTAACCAAATCTGCGAATCTTACGGTTTGGACCCATACAAGACTTGCGAGGATACACAACCTATCTGCTTCGAAAACGCAAAATGGGCATACGTTGTAGGTGCTGCAATCGCATTGAAGAAAGGATGCAAGAACGCTGCTGACGCTGCTGAGGCTATCGGCATTGGCTTGCAATCATTCTGCATCCCTGGCTCTGTAGCTGACGACCGCAAAGTAGGTCTTGGCCACGGCAACTTGGCTGCTCGTCTGCTTCGTGAAGAGACAAAATGCTTCGCATTCTTGGCTGGCCACGAATCATTTGCTGCCGCTGAAGGCGCTATCAAAATCGCCGCTAAGGCTGACAAGGTTCGCAAGGAGCCATTGCGCTGCATCCTTAACGGACTTGGCAAGGACGCTGCAAAGATCATCTCTCGTATCAACGGTTTCACATACGTTCACACTGACTTCGACTACTTTACAGGCGAACTGAAAGTGGTTGAGGAAATCAAGTATTCTGACGGCGAGCGTGCAAAAGTTCGTTGCTATGGTGCAAACGACGTACGCGAGGGCGTTGCAATCATGTGGAAGGAAGGCGTTGACGTATCTATCACTGGTAACTCAACAAACCCAACTCGTTTCCAACACCCAGTTGCAGGTACTTACAAGAAGGAATGCACAGAGAAAGGCAAGAAGTACTTCTCAGTAGCATCAGGTGGCGGCACCGGCCGTACCTTGCACCCAGACAACATGGCTGCAGGTCCTGCTTCATACGGCATGACTGACACAATGGGCCGCATGCACTCTGACGCTCAATTCGCAGGTTCTTCATCAGTTCCGGCACACGTTGAGATGATGGGCTTCCTTGGCATTGGCAACAACCCAATGGTAGGCGCCACTGTAGCCGTTGCTGTTGACGTTGCTACTGCATTGAACAAGTAATTCAGTTTCTTGGATTATATAAAAGCCTCCCGGCATTGCCGAGGGGCTTTTTTTTATGTAATTGCTAGAGGATATTAAGCGAAAGAGGCTATCTAACGAAAATAAAAAAGCCCCAAACATAGTCTGGAGCTTTATGCTTTATGTACCCGGAGCCGGTGTCGAACCGGCACGTCCATTACTGGACACAGGATTTTAAGTCCTGCGCGTCTACCAATTCCGCCATCTGGGCAACCTTAAGTTAGAACAAAAAAAAAGAGCGAGAAACGGGACTCGAACCCGCGACCCCGACCTTGGCAAGGTCGTGCTCTACCAACTGAGCTATTCTCGCGATTGCGGTTGCAAATGTATGTCAAAATATGTTTCGCGCAATAGGTAAGACAAAAAAAATTATCATAAAATTACATTTTGCCTGATTTATTGGCCGTTACAACTTGTTATTTTTTGTTTTCGGGCCCATTCCGGCACTTTTACCGGCTTTTTTGGCAATGTTTTGCTCACATTATTTCCTTTCGAACAACTTAAATGACAACTTATGACTATATTTACCCGATTTTTTGGCATCTAATGAATAGATTTTTATGGACGATATAACAAGAGGCTTCCCGATTGACAACATTGACACTGAAACAACAAACTGCCAGATAACTTATTCCGGCAAACTCAATGTGTTCGATTGGCTTAGCGACATTCCGGAAGGAATAGACAAAAACGAGATTTACGAGGTTCGTTTCAAGAATACACGCAAGGGCTACTACTACAACTCAAGTGGCCTACGCCTGACAAAGGGCGACATTGTGGCCGTAGAGGCTTCGCCTGGCCACGACATCGGCGTAATCTCGCTTACCGGACAACTGGTACTGTGCCAGCTGCGTAAACATAACTTAAGCCCGCAAAGCGAATTCAAGACTATCTACCGAAAGGTAAAGCCTACCGACATCGAAAAATGGAAAGAGGCCATAGCCCTTGAGATTGACACAATGATTGAATCGCGAAAGATTGCGGCCGACCTCAAGCTCGATATGAAAATCGGCGACGTGGAATATCAAGGCGACAAGACAAAGGCCATCTTCTACTATATTGCCGACGACCGCGTCGATTTCCGTCAGCTAATCAAGGTGCTTGCCGACAGATTCCACATACGCGTAGAAATGCGCCAGATTGGCGCCCGTCAGGAAGCAGGACGCATTGGCGGCATTGGCTCGTGCGGACGCGAACTGTGCTGCTCCACCTGGATGAGCAATTTTGTGTCGGTGACAACAACCGCCGCACGCTACCAGGAACTCTCACCCAACCCGCAGAAACTGGCTGGCCAATGTTGCAAACTTAAATGTTGCCTCAACTACGAGGTTGACTCTTACATTGACGAACGCAAGGATTTCCCATCAACAGAAACACCTATCATCACCGAATCGGGCAAGGCTTACCACCAAAAGACCGACGTTTTCCGCCGTCTGATGTGGTACTCGCTTGGCGATTCAAACGGCGTTGATTTCATCCCTGTATCGGTTGAAAAGGTGAAGGAATATCTTGAGATGAACAAGCGTGGCATCAAGGTGCAACTTGAGGCACAATCAAGCGAGGACGGCGATGCTGAAGAGTCAATCGACTTCTCACAGGTGGTTGGACAGGACAGCCTGACACGCTTCGATGCATCTAAAAAGAAAAAGAAAAAGCATCACAAGCCGAACAACAGGGGCAACCGCCAGCAGGACAACAATGGCAACCGCCAGCCAGAAAGCAACGCAAATAAAGATGAAGGCAATGCGTAACCTATTGGCAATATTGGCATTGACGGTCATTTTTGCCTCGTGTGGCAACGATGCGCTGTACAACCGCTATGTAAATATGCCTGGCGAGCAATGGAACCGCGACAGCGTGCTCCGTTTCGACGTGCCTGTCGATGACTCCACGGGCGCCTACAACATTTCGTTCTGCAACCGCATCACTGGACAGTACCAATACAGCAATATGTACCTCTTCGTCACCATTGTGGCACCCGACAAGTCGCACCAAACCGACACTCTGGAATGCATTCTGGCCGACAACAAGGGAAAATGGCTTGGAAGAGGATTTGGAAATGTATGGTCAAACACCATAGTGTACAAGAAAAATGTGACTTTCCCCCAAAAGGGCAACTACACGTTCTACATTGAACAGGCTATGCGCATCGAGAATCTTCCGCACGTTCTTGATGCTGGACTTAAGATTGAAAAAACAAAATAAAGATACTTGACGTGGGTAAGGGTAAACTTGCAAAATTCGCTGAAAACGAGACTTTTGAGAATGTCTTTCAGCCCGAAGTGAACGATTTTATGAATTTCACCCATCCGCTGAAGGGAAACTGGAACAAGGACGTGTTCAAGAACGACAATCCGATTGTGCTTGAACTTGGCTGTGGCAAAGGTGAATATACCGTAGGGCTTGGCCGTATGTTTCCTGACAGGAACTTCATCGGTGTTGACATAAAGGGCGCCCGCATCTGGACTGGCGCAAAGTCGTCGAACCTTGAACAAATGAAAAACGTGGCATTCCTGCGCACCCGTATCGAGATTATTTCATCGTTCTTTGCAAAAAACGAAGTCAGCGAGATTTGGATTACCTTCCCTGACCCGCAGATGAAAAAACGCCGTGCCAAAAAGCGCCTCACCTCAAGCCTTTTCCTGTCAATGTATCAAGGACTGCTGGCCGATAACGGATGCATCAACCTAAAGACCGACAGCCGTTTCCTTTACCGTTATTCGTGCGAGGTGGCCAAACAGAACAGCCTGCAGATTGAACGCCAGACAGCCGACCTTTACAACGAGCCTTGGCTCGACGACGTGCTTCAAATCAAGACATACTACGAGCAACTGCATATAGACGACGGCAACACCATTCATTACCTGAAATTCCGTCTTCCGCAAGGCAAGCAACTTGTTGAGCCTGATTTTGACGAGGAAATATTGTGATAATTAATAAAAAAACTATTCAGAATTCACAATTACCGGGCACTAGGTTCCAGGCACTAGGCACTTAAAAATTAAACCTTCAACAACGTCAGCGTTTCAAACTTCAATTTTAAACTATTGCTCTTCCTCGAATGTGTCAAACAGAAAATTGTTGTAAGGATATCGTTCGGCGTGTATTGCCTTGGCTTTTTCATAAATGAGGTTGCGGAACTCGTCAATGTTGACGTGCTCGGTGGCTGAAATGAAGATGCACGGCAGGTTGCATTTTGCTATCCACGATTTCTTCAGTTCGTCGAGCGAAATGTTCTGCCTTGTTGCGGGCATCAGGTCGTCGGCGTCTTGTGGCACATATTTGTAGTTGTCAACCTTGTTGAACACCACGTAGGTTGGAATAAACTGTGCTCCAATCTCCTGCAAGGTTTTGTTTACAACGTTTATCTGCTCCTCGAAATTAGGATGTGAAATATCAACCACGTGAAGCAGAATGTCGGCCTCGCGAACCTCGTCTAGTGTCGACTTGAACGATTCCACAAGGTCGTGAGGCAGTTTGCGGATGAAACCGACTGTATCGGACAGAAGGAAAGGCAGATTCTCTATTACAACCTTCCTTACTGTAGTGTCGAGTGTGGCAAACAGTTTGTTTTCGGCAAACACCTCGCTTTTGCTCAGCATGTTCATTATTGTCGATTTGCCCACATTGGTGTAGCCTACAAGCGCTATACGGACCATCTGGCCACGGTTTTTGCGTTGGGTGGCCATTTGCTTGTCTATCTTTCCCAACTGCTCCTTGAGATGCGAAATCTTGTCAAGTATGATGCGTCGGTCGGTTTCAATCTGTGTCTCGCCTGGGCCACGCATACCAATGCCACCACGTTGGCGTTCAAGGTGAGTCCACATACGGGTCAAACGTGGTAGAAGATATTGATATTGAGCCAGTTCAACTTGCACTTTTGCGTGAGCCGTACGTGCACGTTGTGCAAAAATGTCGAGTATTAGGTTTGTACGGTCGAGCACGCGGGCCTTGAACATATTTTCAAGGTTTCGAAGTTGGGTCGGTGTCAGTTCATCGTCGAAAATGACAAGATTGACATTGTTTGCCTCAACATATTCGGCCACCTCCTTAATCTTTCCTGAACCCAAAAATGTGGCACCGTTGGGTCTGTCCATCTTCTGCGTGAAACGTTCTACAGGTATCGCTCCAGCAGTATCGGCCAAAAACGCCAGTTCGTCAAGATACTCGTTTACCTTTTCCTCGTCCTGCTCCTGTGTGATGACGCCCACAAGCACTGCCGTCTCCCTGCGTTCCTCCCTGATTATGTTTATTCTGCCCATCTTTTTAAGTGTGTTCCGTTTTGAAAATCTTTAATATCAGATTTTTATCAGATAAAAGACAAATATTGTGCAAATCTACAACATTAATTTGTACCTTTAATAATTCATTATAACCATCGAGCGAATGGATACTTACGATTTTAGTGGCAAGACTATACTCATTGCCGAAGATGAGGACACCAATTTTTTGTTTTTGAAAGCGTTGATGCGCAAGACCAATGCCGAACTTGTATGGGCGCGCACTGGCCTGATGGCGATAGAAGCCGTTAAGAAAAACCCCAACATTCAACTGATATTGATGGATATGCGTATGCCCGATATGGGCGGACTGGAAGCATCTGCCATAATAAAAAGAATGCATCCTGAAATAAAAATCATAGCGCAGACTGCCTATGCACTGGCGGGCGAAAAGGAAAAAATCCTTGATGCGGGTTGCGACAATTACGTGTCAAAACCCATTGAGGGTAAGATGCTGTTGCAGATGATTGACGGGTATCTAAAATAAAGTCAGCATTTTCGGAATTTCAAGAAAACGGAATTTTATTACAATTTCAATATAAAAGACAAGGCCCCGCAGTTGCGAGGCCTTGTCTTTTTATAGATGATTCATTGTCTAGTCAACGTCGTCGAGCATTATCAACTTGTCGCGCAATTCGGCCAGATAACTCTTGGCTTTTTCAATCTTGCGGTTGATATCCTTGATTAATGCCTCTGAATTCGCTGATTTTGAGAAGAATCCCATATTGTTCTCATACAGGGTTATCTCATTTTCGAGTTCACGCATCTTGGTGACAATCTTGTTGCGCTCCGAATAGATTTTTGCCTTTGCCTGTGACGAGTTCGACCACGATTCAATCTTGTTCTTGAAATTGGCTTTTTCACGTTCGCTGGCCTCTAGTTTCATTGTCTCGAACTGGGCGTTTATGGCATCGCGGAAGGCCTTTTGCACTGCGTCCTTCTTGTTCATTGGCACGTGCCCTATGCCCGACCATTCCTTTTGAAGGTCCATAAGTTGGCGAAGGTTTTCCTTGTTGTCGTCAGTCTTTACAAAATTCTTCACCTTCTCAATGAGGGCCTCCTTGAGTTTGAGGTTTTCCTCCTGGCTTTCGTCAACTGACGAGAAGTGAGATGCCTTGGCGTTGAAGAAGAAGTCGCAGGCTTCGCGGAAACGCTTCCACAGAGGTTCCGACTGCTTGCGTGGTATCTGTCCTATCTCTTTCCAACGCTTTTGAAGGTTGATGAAACTGTCGGTTGTCTTTTTCCAGTCGGTGCTGTCCTTGAGTGCCTCGGCCTTTTCACAAAGTTCAATCTTTAGTTGCAGATTGCTCTTTTGGTCTGCCTTGATGCTCTTGTAGAACTCGCGCTTCTTGGCAAAGAACATATCGCAGTCGTTCTTAAAACGCTGGTAAATCTTGCTGTTTTCTTTTTTAGGTGCATAGCCGATAGTGCGCCACATTTCCTGAATCTTGACAATGTCGTTCGACTTGTCTTCCCAATCTTTCGGCTTTTCCTTGTCGCTGTTGATTATCTCCTCAACGCGTTCACAAAGGGCAGTCTTTTGGGCAAGATTCTGCACTTGCTGTTCCTTCTGCCTTTCAAAAAATTCCTGATGCTTCTTGTTGATTATGGCAGTGGCCGATTTGAAACGCTCCCAAATGTCTTCCTTCTGGTCGTTAGGGACTGGTCCGGTCTCACGCCATTTGTTGTGAAGATCCTGCAATGCGCGGAAAGCCTTTACAACGGAATCCTCAAGAATCAAGGCTTCGGCTTTTTCGCAAAGTTCGATTTTTGCCTTGAGGTTCTCCTTGAGGTCGAGGTCGCGAAGTTCCTTGTTAATCTTTATGTAATCGTAGAATTTCTCGACAACGTGGTTGTATGAATCCCAAAGGCCCTTGAGTTCGGTTTGAGCCACAAGGCCAGTGTCCTTCCAGCGTTGCTGAAGGTCGCGGAATTCCTGGAAAGTCTTGTTTATAGATTCCTCTTTGTTGACCAGATTACCGATTTCTTCAATAATCTCGAGTTTCTTCTTGAGGTTTTCTTCTTTTTCGGCATTGAGTTTCTGGTTGTAGGCGTTCTTTTTGTCGCGATATTGAGTGTAGAGTTCCTTGAAAGTCACTTCCTGGTGTTCATCGGCAAACTTGAACGACTCGGGATTGCCGTCTTGAGCCACGAATTTCTCGCGTGCTATCTGGTAATCGTTGCGGTACTTCTTGTAGAAGGCCGACTTGATTTCCTCAACTGCAAACACAATGGTTTCCACTGGATTGTTGTTGACCAGTTGGTTCAGTTTTGTCAACAGTTCAGGACGTTCAAATTTTGAATAGTCCTCCACCTCAACTTGATTTTGGCTGTCGAAATCGGAATTGTCTTCTGACGTTTCCTCTTCCATTTCTTCGCAATCATTTGCAACGACCGTGTTTTCAAGGACTTTGCCTTCGTCGTTGTCAAGAGCACCTTCTACAGGTAATTCCTGTTCATTTAAATTTTCTTGTTCCATCTAAATAAATGTTTAGGTGTGTTTCTGAAAACCCACCGTTTCACAATTATGATGCTTTCTACGGCATCACTTTATTTGACGTTTAGCGCGTGTAACCTGGCTTGCCATATCAATTCGGATTGTCCATTAGTAATTAATGTGACTTGCCTACACTATTGTAACTCAACAACACGAAAATATAATTTAAACTTGAATTGCGAACACTTTGTGATTTTTATTTTGGTGAGTATTTGATTATTGTCAGTGTTTTTTACGTTTTGGACGGCAAAAGGACACCAATATATATACGCTTGCAACAAAAAAGCCGGACTTGCGGTCCGGCTTTATATAATATGTATGGCTTTTTCTTTTTAGCGGAAACTTCCACCGTATTTGACAACCTCGCTGTTACGGTTGATAACCAGGAATGGGATTGTCTCCTTGTAGTTTGGATTTTCCTTTATCATCTTCTTGTATTTGTTGATGATGAGCACAACCAGGTCGGAATCGATGTTCTGGCTGAACTTCAGTATTTCATCTTCAAACACCTTGCCTTTTTTGGCGGTCTTGATACCGTAGATGATGTTCTTCTTGTCGAGTAACTTTTGGGTAAAGTATATGTTGTTGGCCATATCCTTCTTTTGGTACTCGTCTTCAATGTACGGCTTGATGATGTTGATGTTGCAATTGTAGTATTTAGACAGATATACAACCCATTGCAGTGTCTCCTTCATCTTCTTGTCATGGTCCAAAGGAACAACTATTTCCTTGTAGTAGTCGTGTGCAGGCGCTTCAGTTGCAACAATGAACGGAATGTCGATTACTGACAACGTTGTTACAATTTCGTTGATGTTTAGCGTCTCCTTGTCCGACATTTTGTAGGTTCTGCCTGTGATGACCAAATTGGCATTGGCATCTTTAATCAGACTGCTTACAACTTTCGACTTGATGCCGATTTCAACGTCGATGAAAATTCGTTGAGGGTCAAAATTGTATTTCTGCGCCATTTGGTTGGCCGCTTCCTTGATTTTGACTTTTTCGCTCTCAAATTCAGCCTGTTTGGCCGCTTTGCCGAACAAACCTGGTTTTTTCAGAAAACGAACCAGCATAATCTGGTTGTCCACTTCGTTTGCAAGTTGGATAGCGTGCTGTAGCGCTATTTCACTTGTCTCGGAATAGTCCCAAGGAATTACAATTACGTCTTTTCTTGTTTTAGCCATACTGTCTAAATATTCTATTGCTAACTCGCAAAGTTAATTATTTTCTTCAACTAATCGCCTAATTGCCTCCAATTGATTGTTTTTGTTTACATCACGCATCTGTTTTGCCGAATTTGTGAAGTATTGGTGGCCTTCAATGAACTTGATTTGCATCTTGTTCCACTTGTTTATGTCGTCGTCAATGGCACCGCGCTCCCTTAATTCGCGGTACAAATTTCCCGAAACTGGAATGAAGTCGGCACGTCCCAAATAGTCCAAATCGGCGTCGCAGATTATCTGTTCAAGCAATGTGACTGGCTTTGGTGGCAGTTTTGTCTTCATTATAAGATTACAAATGAGGTCAATCTGCTCTTCGGTATAATCGAAACGAGGCAGGTATTCACGGGCAATTTCGGCACCAGCCTCCTCGTGGTCGGCGTAGGTACGGGTGAATCCTGTGTCGTGGAACAATGCCGCAGTCTTCAGCATTAGCATCTCCTCGTCGGAAATTCCTTCGTGACGGCCAATGATTTCAACCTGAACCGTAACGTCGATGGTGTGCTTTAGATTGTGGTAATAAAGGTTCTTCGGTAGTTTCTCCTCAAGCATATTCAGCACCACTTCTTCAATGTCGTCGAAGCGGACAATGCCCAAACGAGTCTGGAATGCCTGGTTTGGCTTGATTCCCAATCCGTCAACCGACAGGTGTGGACGGAAGCCCTCAATCAAGTACATATCTATCTCACCTTTGTACTTGACAGGCATCTTTCCCCAATACTGACATACGAAGTAGTCCTTTACAAGTTCGTAGGTCATACCAGTAATGTTGACTTTGTTTATTTGTCCAGAGGCTTCCATACGGCTTGCAATGTTTACCGTATCGCCCCAAATGTCTAGTTTCTTCTTGTTGGCCGCGTTACTGCAGAAGACTGGTCCAGTGTGAATGCCTATACGCAGGTTCCAGCCCTGGTCGTCGCCATACTGAAGTCGCATTGTCTGCATATATTGATACATTTCAAAGGCCGCAAGCACCACCTCTATTGGGTTTGTATGGTTTTTCTGTGGAATACCGCCTGCGCACATATATATGTCGCCAACCGCCTTGATTTTCTCAATGTGGAACTTCTTTACCACCTCGTCGAAATGCAGGAAGAAGCGGTCGAGGTCGTCAATGAGTTGTTCGGCTTTTTCGTTCTTTGAAATGTTTGAGAATCCGTGTACGTCAGAGAACAAGACGGTAACCATCTTGAAGCGTGATGCCTTTTCCTTCTGTTTCTCCTTTTCCTTGAGTTTCTCAAATTCTTCCTTCGGCATATAGTTGGCCACTATCTCCTCGTACTTGAGTTTCTGTTCCTCAAGCGCATTGTTGCGGTCAGATATCTCGTTTTCAAACGACAATCTTGTCTTCAGAATCTTGTATCGGCTCCAAAGAATGATGCCACTGATAACAATTATGGCAACCACTATTGCGATGATGAAGTCGAACATTCCGAAAGAGCGTCCGTCTGTCAGTTTTATTTTTGTCTGGTAGAAACGGTCGTTCTCGCTACGTGCCTTGACTGTGATTTCGGCCTTGCGTGTAGGTAGGTCGAAGGTGACCGATGATTTTGCCGTCCAAATTGGCTCCTCGCCAGTTCCTTCAAAGCAGAACTCATTAAGCATAAGCCTGTTTATCTCGTCCTGTGTGACTGAAATGGTTATCTTTTTAGAACCGTTATGCTTTGTAAAATTATATTCGATGAAGCCTGCATCTGGTTGCTCCTTGGACGACAACAGAATCTTTTCCTCAACGGAAACATTTACGTCTAATGGCTCTGTGGCTATGCTTTGTGCATTCCCCACAAACGCCCCCAATACAAATATTACCAGTAGCGCAGTTGCCGTAAACACGACATTCCTGCTGAATTTTATTGTTGCCAATGTTGTCTGAATTAACTATCTGAAAACTACCTTAAATTTTGGGTTTTAATATACAGTTTTATTTGTACAAAACACAAATGTAAAGTTATAAAAAAGTTTTATGTTTCAATCCACCTAAACCTATCAAAATCACCATAGTTTTCTTTAATCGCCTTTCTCTGCCTTTTTCTTTTAAAAAAAATTGTTTCTGTCGAAAGATTTTGCCCGCATAAAACCAATGTTTTTGGCAAGGATAATGACTGGTAAAATTCAGTGTTGCAAAGCATTATACAACATACTGCTTTTTTACCGTAAGCGATAATTCCTCACACCTACGATTCTTGCCGTTCGGTCTTTCTGCTCTTTTCAATTGAAAAAGAATATTGGTAAATGGTACGATTTAATTGCCAAACGGCCATTTTTTTATCGAAATCGATTTATAGAACCCGCCTAAAAAGATATTTTTGCACAAAAAAAGCCGTGCAGGTATTCAATACAGTCGACAACCTTGACATTTCAAAGCCAATTGTCACGATAGGCTCGTTTGACGGTGTGCATTTGGGTCACCGATGCATGCTGAAACAACTTGCCGATTACGCCCGCAAGGTTGGCGGAAGCAGTGTCATTATCACATTGTGGCCTCACCCTGCCACCGTGCTCAATCCAAACCAGCACTTCCCGCTCCTTTCAACTCTTGACGAGAAAATCAAACTTTTGGAAGAAACGGGCATCGACCACTTGATTGTGTTGCCTTTCACAAAAGAGTTTTCACAGATTGAATATTTCGACTTCGTGGCCGATTACCTGGTGAAGCGTTTGGGCACCGACACCTTGTTTTTAGGTTACGACAACGCTGTAGGCCGTAACGGCAAGGGTCATTTTGCCGAACTTGAGAAACTGTCGAGGCAAATGGGTTTCAACGTGCTACAACTTGAAATGCTGTCGGCAAAAAGCCAGCCTGTCAGTTCAACGCTCATACGCAACCTGTTGTCGGAAGGCAAGGTTGACGAGGCGGGTATCCTTTTGGACCGCAACTACAGCATTACAGGACGGGTGGTCCGTGGCAACCACATTGGCACCTCAATGGGTTTCCCTACCGCCAATGTCCAACCCGACGAATGCAAATTCATTCCTGGCAACGGCGTTTATGCCGTAAAGGTCAATGTTGACGGAAAAGAGTTTTTGGGAATGCTCAACATTGGTTGCCGACCAACAGTATCAAAATCTGACGGCAAGACAACCATCGAAGCCAATCTGTTTGGTTTCAACGGTGACCTTTATGGGAAGGATATTACCGTAGCATTTCTGAAGAAAATCCGCAATGAAAGACAATTTCCTTCAATTGACAGCCTTTGCGAACAACTGAAAAAGGATTGCCAATTTATTGCCGGCAATTTCAAATAGACAAAAAAAAGGTCGCCGTGCAAGACACACAGCGACCTTGACTTTATACGTCCAAAACGATATTACCAATCGTCGTCAGTATCTTCAACCTTTGCTTTAGGTGCTGTGGCTTCCTTAAGTTGTTTTTCAACAATTTCTGTAAACACACAACTTGCAACGTAAGCGCTTGAACCAACTTTTTTGCGAAGAGCATCTGGCTCATCATAGAATGGATAGATTTTCTTTGGTGTCCACGATGTTGAAGAGTTAATAACATAGTCTTTAATTGTACTTGTCAAGCGAACCTTTCCGTCCTTGATGTTCACTTTCACAATCATATTGACGCTTACAATCTGATGTGGAAAAGAGACAATGTTCTTAAGGTTGACATTTACAAGCAAAGTGCCTGTCTCTTTGTCGTTGGTCTTTATCGACGAGTTTTTATCAGCAAAAGCATTTGTAAACCATTCGTTTACACTTTCATACAAGTTGTCTTTTGTCTGGTTTTGACATTCAATAATCGTACTATACGATAATTGGTCGTTCTTGTCGAGCTCAAAACGGCTCTTTAAGCCTTCGGCTCCCTTAACGAATTGTTGTTTGTGGTCGGCTGTGCCGTCATACTTGTCAATGTCGTATTTGGCAAACGAGTCACCAGTGAGGATTTGGGCTGATGTGCCAAATGCACTCAATATCAAAGAACTGACAATCAATAATTTTGTTTTCATACTAAAAATGTGTTGTTGTACCTTGTTCCTCAAGTACTTTATAGTTAAAACGTTGGAACAGCGTGCCGTTGTGCGACACAACGTTTGGTTAATCAGCACAAATATAAACCCTACAATTATTTAAAAAACGCTTATTTGCACATTTTTATTAACCATTAATTACTACATTTTAAAGAACCACCGTGAAAATCCACCACCGTGGCAATATTTAAGGCACTTATGGGGCTGATGAAAAAAATCCGCTATTCACCGCAATTTCGGCAGATGTCAGTCAGAGAACCACCAACAAGCACTTGTCTGCGAACGCTGTCGGACTTTTGCCCCTTCCAAATGTTTACGGCGTTTTCAGTATTGACATTGCCAAACGTATAATGGCAGTTCTTGTCGTAACAGCAGACGGCAACCTCGCCATTTGCACTTACCACCATTGTGCTCTGCACGCGAAAACATTTGACTGGGTATTTTTTTGATATGTAATATTTCCCGTCGGAACCTTGTCTGTAACGGCTATGCTTTGGATTGCGTGGCAATATCTGATTTGCATTGTCAAGATTCTCGACTTGCGCTGTCTTCAGCACAACCCTGTCGGCTCCCCATTGACGGGCAAGCCGTTTTATGTCAGATATTTGATGCTCGTTGTGGGCAAACACTATGAACTGCACTTCAATTAGCGGATTGCCGTTTTTGTGTTGCCGACGCGCTTCGGACAGATTGCCAATGCCGTCGATAGTGGCCTGCAGGCTTCCGCCGATGCGGTATTTTGCGTAAACGTCCTGCGTGGTGCCGTCAACCGAAACTGTGATTTGGTCCAGTCCACTGCTGACAAGGTTTCGGCATAATTCAGGCGTAAGTGTCTGTCCATTTGTCGACAGATTTGTAAAGACATTGTGCGAATGTGCGATTGAAATCATTTGGCACAAATCGGGATTGAGAGTGGGCTCGCCTTGCCAGTAGAATTGGCAGTTGACCAGCCATTTTGCAATGGGCAAGAAGGCATTGCAGAATGTGTCGAGGCTCATCAGTTGGCTGTTTCGCGTCAGTCTGCCACCACCGAGCGTGCATTCGGGGCAACACAGGTTGCATATTGATGCAGGCTCCACCGACAGCGATTCAGGCATTGTACGGATTCCTGCACGGCCTGGCATCTTGCCAAACACTTGCTGAAGGCGGATGAGCGTGCTGTTGCACAACTTGTGCATTGTGACAACTCGCAAGAAACGTAAAGCCAGCAATATGGATTTGGATACAGGCACCACTGATTCAAAGAATTTATGCAAATTATATGCTTGAATCTTTTATTTAGATAAAATGGTAAAAATATCTAAAATAAAATATTTTATAATTTTTGCATCACCATAAGTCCGTCGCGTATGGGAAATATTACATTCTCTACACGCGGGTCGGCGTGAACCATATCGTTGAACTGTTGCAGGCCTTGCGTGTAGGTGTCATTGGCAGGGGTGTCGCCGTTAATTTTTCCGTACCAAAGCACGTCGTCGGCAACAATGAACCCGCCAGGACGCACTGCATCAATCACGAGGTTGTAGTATTGTGGATATTCGCGCTTGTCGGCATCAATGAAGACAAGGTCGAACTCACCGCCAAGCGTAGGCACAATGTCGCGCGCATCGCCCAAATGGTATTGGATACGG
>CALABN010000302.1 GCA_937885735.1 uncultured Bacteroidota bacterium
TATTCACTTGCGAAACTTGAGTTACGTAATCGTTTGCTTGCAACAATATGGCGAAAGTGTAATATGATGTTTCTGAAAACCGATGTTTCTTTTTTCAATTTTTTCCGGAACAATGCTGCTGGCCCTGGCTGCCGGCATCTGCTTGTCTGTGAAGAGGAGCGGGGGAAAATGCCCGCTTGACATCATCATTGTCCTGTCTGCGGCGGGACTGCTGATTATTGGCCTTGGGATGATTCCGTACAAGGAGAATCCCCGGGCACAGGCGACTGCCGCCATGAAAGAGGCTCTGCAGGAAATGCCGGGAACGGAGGCTCCGGATTTTACCGGAACGGCAGCGGACGGTCAGGAAAAATCCCTGTACGACTATGCCGGGAAGGGCAGTTATGTACTCCTTGACCTGTGGGCTTCGTGGTGCGGGCCTTGCCGTCGCGAGAATCCAAATGTGGTGGCTGTCTACGAAAAGTACAAGGGCAAGAAACTGAAGAACGGCAAGAAGTTTGTCGTCCTGAACGTGTCGCTCGACACCGACAAGGGAAAGTGGGCGTCAGCCATTGAGGCCGACCATTTGTCGTGGGACACTCACGTTTCCGACCTTCAGGGGTGGAACAATGCCGTTGCAAAACAGTATGGCATAACGAGCGTTCCAACAAATATCCTCATCGACGACAAGGGTGTTGTTGTTGCCGTGAACCTTCGTGGCGAGGCACTCGATGCAACCCTCAAGAAACTCAAGAAATAACAGTTCTGGACATAATGAAAAAGCCGATTGCACTTTGTGCAGTCGGCTTTTTTTATGTGTGAAAGTGAATTTATTCAAGCATTTTCTCAATACCGTTCCATAGGTCGATGGCCGACTTGTCCCACGAGAACTTCTCGCGTTGTGTTTTGGCGTTCTCGACCAATGTGGACCGCAAGTCCTTGTCAGTGGACATTTGCATCATAGCATCGGCAATCTCTTCCACCGAATATGGGTTGACAAGCAGTCCGGCATTCCCTGCCACTTCAGGCATCGACGTGCAGTTTGAAGTAATGACAGGCACGTTGCAGTTCATAGCCTCTACCAAAGGAACGCCAAATCCTTCAAGGAACGACACCAGAACCAAGGCGTATGCGCTTGCCACAACATTTTGCAGTTCGGCTGGTTGCAGACGGCCAAGGAACACCACGTCTTCGGCGTGTTTCATATGCTCGAGTTCGTGGTCTATCGACGACATTGACCACATACATTCGCCTACTATCACCAACTTGTGGTTGACGTTTCCTTTTTCCTTGAATTGGTCGAAAGCGCGGAGCAACCCTTCAATGTTCTTGCGAGGGTTGAGCGAACCCACAAACAGGAAGTACGGGCATCCGTCCGAAACATTGTCGCGCACTTTTGTCTGCTCGTCTTCGCTTATAGGACTGAAAATGGTCTTTACACCATTATATATGACATCGATTTTGTCAGGATTGATATTCCAAGTCTTTGAAATGTCGGCTTTGGAGTATTCTGAAACCGTGCCGAGCCTGTCTGCACTGTGCGCAAAAATCGGGAAATACTTGTTGTAGTATTTGCTGGTCAGAGGTGGCTGGTTTTTAGGTTGATGCACAAAGCCAATGTCGTGGATTACATTGTATGTCTTCACTTTTGGGTGCATCGGCATATATCCGTCGGTTGAAAGAAATATGTCAGCCTTGCGTCCGCTGATTATTTTTGGTACGGCATATTCAAAATTGTAGTACCACAGAAATGGGTGTCGCGATGGCAATGTGGTCTTTACTGGAATCACATTGTCGGCATAAATGAATGATTGGTCCCAATCACGGTCAAATATGAAAACAAACTTGTGTTCAGGGTGGTTTTTCACCATACGTGAAAGAATCTCGTCAGTAAAACTGCCCAATCCTTCCAACTTGTCCTTCAGCAGAGTTTGTGTGTTGACTGCAATAATCATAACTTGTTAATGTGCACGCAAAAGTAACAAAATTATAATATCGGAATTAGGAATTAAGGCATAAGTCAAAGACAAGTGTATTCATTCGACAATCCTAAAGTCGCCATTGGGTCGAGTGCTCAATGTTGTGCGGTTTGGGGGCAATCTTGAGATTTGTTTTGCTTGAAAATCGTCTGATATTGAATATGTTGTAACCTTTTATTTCTTTAAGAATGCAAATCAGTAGCGTTCGGCTTTTTTGTTCTCGTACTCTCTGAACAGTTGGAGGCATTCCTTTCGCGCAAACTCTTCTATGTCGAGCAAGTCGGCTTTTCCGTTGAGGTAGTCGTAGAATTTGTTGTCACGGAAACCTATGCTGTCTGTGTCTTGAACATTGCAACCGTAAAACACTTTGCGTATGTTGGCCCAAAGAATGCCACCAAGACACATTGGACACGGTTCGGCAGTGGTGTATAGCGTGCATCCGGACAAGTCGTGAGTGCCAAGGTTCATACAGGCGTCGCGTATGGCTTCCATTTCACCGTGACACGTCGGGTCGTGTTTTTTGAGCACCCTGTTGTGCCCTTTGCCTACTATTCTTCCGTCACGTACAATTACACAGCCAAACGGGCCGCCGTCGCCAGCCTTAATGCCGTCATATGCTTCTTGCAGTGCGCTGTCCATAGCCTCTGCTGAACTGATTGGTTTGCTTTCCATATCAAATTGCTTTATCTGTTGTGTAAATATAATATTAATATGTGAACGGAAAGGCATTTTGTGTTTTGCCGAACTGGCTTTATGAATCTTCATCACGCCACCGACCGCATAAGTGACTGAAATCTGAAATACTGAATTTCACATCCTGAATCCTAAATGATAAGTGCATTTCTTATTTTGTCAACAAACTGTCAACGGACTATGATTCACTGCATAAAAAAACTTACATTTGCACCCTGAATGAATCAAAAAAATCCTGTAATGGAAAACAAAAGCCTACGGTTGGCCTTGATAACAAACATCATTCAGAATGAGGAAGTTGACTCGCAAGACAGACTTCTTCAAATACTCATTTCCAAAGGTTGTTCGGTGACGCAGGCAACCCTTTCGCGCGATTTGAAGTTGCTGAAGGTGTTCAAGCGTCCTACAAGCGACGGCCGTTACCTTTACACATTGCAGAATGGTTCAGCAGAGAAGGTGCCTGTACAGAAATCGGCATCGTCGCTGGACGGGTTCATTTCAATTGAGTTTTCAGGAAATCTTGCGGTGATAAAGACCGTGCCAGCGTTTGCCCAGCCAATTTCGCAGGCCATTGACGACCTTCACGTGCCGTCGATAATCAGCACCATAGCAGGCAACGACACCATTTTGGTGGTGGTCAGGAACGGGTTCACGCCAAAGAACGTCAGTCAGTCGCTCTTGCATTATTTCCCCGAACTTGTTGACAAACTTCAATATTAAGACAGATGAAAAACAGTATGGACGCCAAACATTTTTCAATAATCAGCACCATTTTTGCTGACAGGGCGTTCCGCTTTTTCAAAAGTCGCCAGGTGTGCCTTGATTTTAACAACGATAATAGTAACACAGCAAAATAAAAGAATATGAAAGAAGTAAAGAAAGTGCTCTTGTTAGGTTCAGGAGCGTTGAAAATCGGTCAAGCAGGTGAGTTTGACTATTCAGGTTCGCAAGCCTTGAAGGCTATGCGCGAGGAGGGTGTTTCAACAGTGTTGATTAACCCTAACATTGCAACCATTCAGACATCTGACGGCGTTGCGGACAAGGTTTACTTCCTTCCTATAACCCCGTATTTTGTTGAGGAAGTTATCAAGAAGGAACGTCCTGACGGCATCCTGCTTGCATTCGGCGGTCAGACTGCATTGAACTGCGGTACTGCACTTTACACATCGGGTACTCTTGACAAGTACGGAGTAAAGGTGTTGGGTACTTCAGTTGAGGCAATTATGATTACCGAAGACCGTGACCTGTTTGTGAAGAAACTTAAGGAGATAGACGCAAAGACACCAGTGTCTCGCGCAGTCGAGAATCTTGACGATGCACTTGAAGAGGCTCGCACTCTCGGATTCCCTGTAATGGTACGTTCGGCTTACGCACTTGGCGGACTTGGTTCTGGCATCAGCACCAACGAGCAAGAGTTCATCGAACTTTGCAACAACGCACTTGCCTATTCAAAGCAGATTTTGGTTGAAGAGTCGCTCAAGGGCTGGAAGGAGATTGAGTTTGAGGTTATCCGTGATGCCAACGACCACTGCTTTACAGTAGTTCCAATGGAAAATGTCGACCCGCTTGGCATCCACACTGGCGAGAGTATCGTCATCGCCCCAATCATAACATTGAGCAAGGAACAGATTTCAATGTTGCAGGATATTGCACAAAAGGTTGTACGCCATATCGGCATCGTAGGCGAGTGCAACATCCAATATGCATTCAATGCACAGACAAACGACTACCGAATCATCGAGATTAACGCCCGCTTGAGCCGTTCTTCGGCTTTGGCATCAAAGGCATCAGGCTATCCATTGGCATTTGTCGCCGCTAAATTGGCATTGGGCTACACCCTTGACCAGATTGGCGAAATGGGAACGCCTAATTCAGCATACGTGGCACCTTCAGTCGACTACATCATTGCAAAAATCCCTCGTTGGGACTTGAGCAAGTTCGTCGGCGTCGACCGCCAGATTGGCTCAAGCATGAAGTCGGTCGGCGAGATTATGTCAATAGGCAAGTCGTTTGAGGAAATTATGCAGAAGGGCTTGCGTATGATTGGCCAGGGTATGCACGGCTTCGTAGGCAATAACGACCTTGAGTTCGACGACCTCGACAAGGAGTTGAGCCACCCAACCGACTTGCGCATCTTCGCCATTGCAAAGGCACTTGAAAAAGGCTACACGCCTGATCGCATCGAGGAACTGACAAAAATCGACGTCTGGTTCATCAACAAGTTGAAGAACATTGTCGATTACACAAAAGTTCTTGAAAAATACAGCAAGATCGAGGACCTTCCAGCTGACGTGCTCCGTGAGGCAAAACGTCTGGGATTCTCTGACTTCCAGATTGCCCGCTACGTTGAGAAACCTTCGGGAACTTTGGAAAAAGAGTTGTTGCGTGTACGCGACTTGCGCAAGAAAAACAACATCTTGCCAGCCGTTCGCCGTATCAACACAGTGGCTTCAGAACATCCTGAACTTACCAACTACCTGTATATGACTTACGGCGAGACTGAACACAGCATCAGTTACGCCTATAAGAACGACAAGTCGATAATTGTGCTTGGCTCGGGCGCATACCGCATCGGCTCGTCAGTTGAGTTCGACTGGTGCTCTGTAAATGCAATCCAGACAGCACGCAAACTTGGCTACAAGTCAATAATGATTAACTACAATCCTGAAACAGTCAGCACCGACTACGATATGTGCGACCGTCTGTACTTCGACGAACTTTCGTTCGAGCGTGTACTTGACGTCATCGACCTTGAA
>CALABN010000303.1 GCA_937885735.1 uncultured Bacteroidota bacterium
CCCGTCGCAACTGTACGAGGCGCTGTCGTATTTCGCTATGGGCCTGTTTATGCTGTTCCTTTATTACAGGACGAAGGCCACATCGTACAAGGGGCTGATATTCGGCTTGGGAATGGTGCTGATATTCGCATTCAGGTTTTTCATCGAATTCACAAAAGATGTCCAGGTGGAGTTTGAAAAATCGATGTCGCTCGATATGGGACAGTGGCTGAGCATACCGTTTGTGGTGCTTGGCATCATATTCATTGTTTTATCAGTAAAAAGAAATAAAGATGCAAAGACAGTTTAGGTTTTTCGCCACAACCGCATTGGCATTGGCTGTAATGGCGTCGTGTGAAAAGGGCAACGATGCAAAATACATTGAACCAGATGTTTACCTGCCAGCATATCCAGGCTCGTATTGGGATTATACCGACGGCACACGGGTTCGCGCAACAAATTACGAATTGCATAGTTACAGACTGTCAACATCATCATCAAAGAGGTCGGAGGAATGCTACGTGCCTGTTTGGGACGGCAAATATCTCTACAAGTACAGCATATACCAATCGTCGCCACTGTATCCGATGAAGGAATTGCTCAAGCCGAAAGGTTCGTCATCGCCGTGGGTTGTTGACGAGAACAACGGCGTCAGGCTCAAACGTAGCGAGGTCCATCTTGATTCTATGTTTATTAGGATGCCTGCCGATTCAGTATCGTTCAAGGATTCTGTATTCAAGGACGTTTATCGTGTGACAGAATTTCTTGAAACATACGACGATGTCAACTATTGGAATGTACGTGAATATTATGCCAAGAATGTCGGGCTTATTAAGGTTGAAGTCAACAGCCCTAACGACACCAACTATATAGTACAAAAGGAGATAAAGGCTTACCATATCAACAAACCGAAATGAGCGGACGATTGCCAGCGTGGTATTCCGACAGCATCGAATTCTACAATTCCGACAACCTTAAACTGCCAGAAGCCGTATTGCAGATATCAGATGCGCTGAATCTGCAAAAGGAAGACAACCAGTTTGTCATAAGCGATTGGCGACGGCTGTTCCTTGTTCCAACGCCAATCAGGATAAATGTCCAGACACAACCGTCAATGGCCGTTGTCAGTTACAGTTTCAGCCTGATCAATCCGCTTTTCATATCAACAATAACCGCTGTAATGGCGTTCGCCTTTGGCATTAACAATTTCAAGGTATTGACAATCATACTCTTGGCCGTGGCCGTGATAGCCTTCTTTTTGATAATTTCAATCCAAAACTCATATATCAGGAAGTCGATATACGAAGCCATTTGCCTGCCAGAGTTCGAAGGCGAGGCGCAAGTTCTTCACAACCAGATGCTTTGGATGAACGATTTGGACAGATGCCCCGCCTGTGGCGAGCCACGTGACAATGATTCAGCCATTTGCAAAAATTGTGGAATAAAATTGCCTTTGACCAATAAAACGAAACAGGTAAATGATAACTTTACACCGTTAAAATAAGCAACTTAAAGACCAGAAAAACATTATTATTGAACCACTTAATTCATTTAAAATGAGAAAGATATCTGCAAATATAATTTTCCCGTGCTCCGACAAGCCTATTATGTTCGGCCACGTTGTAGTCGACGACGACGGCACCATTCTTGATGTTGTAAGCACAGGTGGCAAACTTGTTGAGGAAGAAGGGCTTGAATATCACAACGGTGTGCTTGTGCCAGGTTTCATCATCGATGCCACAAATGCCGATATGTCTGATAGAGGCATCCGTATGCGTTCGCTTGCAGGTGTCGAGAAAGACGTGACAGAGGCTAACCAGTTGCCGTACAATGCAAAGGAACCAGTTGTGAACCAGATGTTCGACAAGCAGACCGACGGATTGACATTTGCACAGTCTTTAAATATGGCTACCATTGAGCCAGCCAAGGCACTTGGCATCGACAATCAGTTCGGATGTTTCAAGAAGGGCACAAAGCCAGGCGTAATCTTGCTTTATCCGTTCGACTTTGTCAACAACAAGATGCGCCACGATACGCTGTCAAAAAGACTTGTCTAATAACACGATACGTGCGTAATCAGGCGCAATGCGCGTCGTGCACGTATGATTTTGCGTTTGTGGAATAAACAAAACAACTATGACTCTTGTTTCGCCACTCGATTGGGGATTGGGGCACGCAACACGTTGTGTGCCAATCATCAACGATTGCATAAGAAATGGCGAACAAGTGCTTTTGGCTTCCGACGGCCAGGCATTGGCATTCCTGAAACAAGAATTTCCGTCAGCAAAATGCATCAGGCTCAAAGGTTACCGAATGCGCTACGCAGGCGGACGGCTCTTGCCATTTGTAATAATGGCCCAATTGCCGTTGTTCGGATTTAGCATATTATTGGAACACATAAGGTTACGTAAAATAATAAATGATTATGCCGTAAACAGGGTCATATCAGACAACCGTTACGGGCTTTGGTGCAAATCGGCTGAAAGCATAATAATAACTCACCAACTATACATTCAGTTGCCAAAGTACCTGTCAATTTTCAGAAAGCCGTTACATTTGTTTACTGCGCATTTGTTGCACAAATTCAATAAGATATGGGTTCCAGACTATGCCGATGCCAATGAGTCGTTGTCGGGCAGGTTGTCGCACGGTGGCGCTCTTGACAACAGTGTGAGTTACATTGGACCACTGTCAAGATTCGAGAAAAGTGTCAAATGTGAAAATATTGATGCGCCTGATGTGCTGATATTGCTGTCGGGGCCAGGAAGACAAAAACGGCAATTCGCAAAACAAATGCTGAAGAGTTTACAAAACAGCAAAAAACGCATTCTTATAGCAGGAGCAGAACCTGAACAAAAATATCAAATAGCAAAAGATAATATACTGACCGTAAGCCATATATCAACATCGGTCTTGAATGGTTTGCTTTTATCGACACCGCAGATAATAGCGCGTGCAGGATATTCCACAATAATGGATCTGCACAAACTCGGACGTGCCGCCCAATTATATCCAACGCCAGGCCAATGGGAGCAGGAATACCTTGCAAAAAGATATTCATCGGCACACAGTGTTGCAACATATGATTAGATTTTCCTATTTTTGCATAAAAAAGCAATTATGCAAAAACCGATACAACAATTCTCGTTAGGCTACACGCTTTTTCATAATTATTCACGCTTCTATGTCCGTAAGTTTTACAAGACTGCGACGGTAGTCGGCCTTGAGAACATTCCAAAGAATGTGCCAGTGATTATAACACCAAACCACCAAAACACATTGATGGATGCCTTGAACATTGTCTATAATATTCCAGAACGTGCCGTGTTTATGGCCCGTAGCGACATTTTCGGCAGGTCGAAATTTGTCAGTGGCATATTGCGGTTTTTGAAGATTTTGCCAATCTACAGGATGCGCGACGGTGTAAAGCAGTTGCAAAACAACGATGCGTCGTTTGACGAGGCTATCGGAGTATTGCAAGACAGGCAAAAACTTGTTGTACTACCTGAAGGCACTCATCTTGGACAGCGTCGCCTGCGTTTGCTGAAGAAGGGTGTGGCACGAATCGCCTTTATGGCGGAGGAGCGCAACAACTTCAACCTTGGTGTCCTGATTATCCCTACAGGAATCGACTATACTCACTATATAAATTTCGGTTCACGCGTCCTTATCAACATCGGCAAGCCTATACCTGTGGCCAAATACAAGGATATGTATATGGAAAATCCACAAAAGGCTATGGCTACAATGATGGAGGACATAAAAAACGGCATTCAGCCACTTATGCTGAACCTTGACAATGAGGAGGAATACGAGACGCTTGAAACACTTCGCGATTTGTATATCAATAATTTGTATGGAGGCAGGCAAAATAAGCGTTGTGTAAGCCACAAGTTGATACTCGACCAGTCGCAGGCATTTGGATCGAAACTGCTCGATTTCGCAAAGTCGGGTTCCGACACGTACGCAAAAGCAAAGGAGTGGGCCTTGCAACTGAAAGGGCTCATCAAGAAACTCGACTTGCGCTATTGGGCCATTGCACACGATAAGTACTCAGTTGCGGGAATATTCATCAGCCGACTTCTGCAGATTGTCTTGAGTCCGATATTCTTTATCGGTTATCTGCTTAACATTCTGCCGTTCTACTTGCCAGTTTATTTTTCGCGCAACGTCAAGGACCCACAATTCTTGAGTTCGTACCGATATGTGATTTCAATAATCACATTTACGGTCTTTTATCTTATTTATTTGATAATAATGCTTATAGCGATGCCTAAGGCTTGGATGGCATTTGTCGCTTTGGTTTCCATTCCGTTTATTGGAATGTTGGCGTTCCGCTATTATGTATGGTTCAAGAAGACTACGGCACGTTCACGCGTCAATCGTTTCCGCCGTTCACGCAACGCCGATTGGGTTCTTCTAACCGAATGTCGCGATAGTTTGCTAAAGGTTATAAATGAATTGTAGCCGAAGACGCATATATATAGAAAAAGCAGGCTGATGCCTGCTTTTTTTTATTGCGTGTCTTGTACATAAGTCTCTTTTGCTCAAATACTTGTTATTTAATCGGATATTCGTCGTGAATGTCTGACAATACTTCAAAACCAGTTTCGGTAACCAATACGGTGTGCTCGAATTGAGCCGACAACTTTCCGTCTATGGTGCGGGCGGTCCAGCCGTCGTTCTCGTCGATTACAACGCGAGCCTTGCCTTCGTTAATCATCGGCTCGATGGTGAATATCATTCCAGGCCTCATAATAGGGCCAGAATTACGTCGTGCTATGTGGTCAACTTGGGGATCTTCATGGAATTGCACGCCAACTCCGTGACCGCAGAATTCCCAAACCACGCTGTAGCCCTTCATCTGCGCGTAGCGCGCAATAAAGAATCCAATGTTTCCAAACACGTTTTTCGGCTTTACTTGCTCGATGCCTAAATCAAGGCAATGCTTTGTAGCGTCGATAAGGTTCTGTGCCTGTTGCGATATTTGGCCAACAGCGTACATTCGGCTTGTGTCGCCGTAATATCCGTTAAGGATTGTGGTGACATCAATGTTTACGATATCGCCTTCCTTTAGTATTGTGTCTTTTGATGGGATTCCGTGGCATACCACGTTGTTAGGCGATATGCAACAGTATTTCGGAAACTCGCCATATCCTTTGCAGGCCGATATTGCGCCATTATCGACAATGAACTTGTTGATAAGGTCGTCGAGGTATTCGGTGTCAACGCCAGGCTTGACGTAAGGTTCAATGAAATCGAGTGAGGCGGCGGCTAGTTTCGCGCTCTTGCGGATGCCGTCAATCTGTTCTGGAGTCTTTATAAGTATTCCCATTTCAGTTTTGTATTTACAACCGCAAATTTGCGCTATTCTTTAGATATAGAAAAGAAGAATTTTTAAAAGTGGGTCTGTAATTTGATTTTGAGTGTTTTTTGTGAAAAACTTTATCAGTTCCGATTGTCAAAATACATTATCTGTGATTATGTTTGGATATGATTTAAACGACTGTTATGGCGGACAATTATCTTGAAAAGCATTACGAAGAGTATGAGGCCAAAAAGGCGGCTTGGGAAAAGGCAAAGAAACTAGGAAAGTACAAGCCTAAAAAGACAAAGAAAAACGACCTGAACCAACAGCGCAACGAGCAGAGGCTTGAGGCTATGTGATTATTTGTGTGTTTAACAAACAAATTTCCAGCAATATGAATGCAACGGCATTGAAAACACGTCTGATAGTGATGAATTTCCTCATTTTCGCAGTTTGGGGAGCCTATCTTTGTTCTTTGGGGGTATATCTTGGCGGAATTGGCATGGGAGTCAACATAGGCTCGTTTTTCGCCATTCAGGGCATTGTGTCGCTTTTTATGCCTGCCTTGATGGGCATTGTCGCCGACAAATGGATACCAGCCCAAAAACTATTGGGAATATGCCACGGCTTGGCGGCTTTGTTTATGGCTCTGGCTGGCTATATGGGTATGAAATACGGCGATTCCGTTACGTTTGGCCAGTTGTTCCCGTTTTATGCCATTAGCGTGGCATTCTTTATGCCTACAATAGCGCTTGGCAACTCGGTCTCATACAATGCCTTGGCCAAAGGCGGACTTGACCCAGTAAAGGCTTATCCGCCGATTCGTGTATTTGGTACAATCGGCTTCATTGTCTCAATGTGGATTGTCGACTTGACAGGATTCAAGGGCAATTATATGCAGTTGTTCGTGTCTGCGGCATGGGGCGTCTTGCTTGCATTTTATGCCTTTACGCTGCCTGATTGTCCGGTCAGCAAAGGCAAGTCCGGTGCATCGATAGTCGAGGCGTTGGGATTGCGTGCGTTCACTTTGTTTAAGGACAGCAAGATGTGTCTGTTCTTCATATTCTCGTTCCTATTGGGAATGTGCCTGCAAGTGACAAACGGCTTTGCGGGAACGTTTCTTGGCGATTTCGGCAAGAATCCTATCTATGCTGATACTTTTGCCGTTCAGCACAACATAATGCTAAGCTCGCTTTCGCAGATATCGGAGACGCTGTGCATCTTGCTTATACCGTTCTTCTTGAAGCGATTCGGCATCAAAAAAGTGATGCTGATATCAATGTTTGCGTGGTTCTTCCGGTTCGGTTTCTTCGGACTTGGCAATCCAAGCGACGGCGTTTGGCTGTTTGTCCTGTCAATGATAGTATACGGTGTCGCTTTCGACTTTTTCAACATAAGCGGGTCGCTGTTTGTTGAACAGAACACCGATGAGGGTATCCGTTCAAGCGCGCAAGGAGTGTTTATGATGATGACCAATGGGCTTGGCGCCACTATAGGCTCATTTTGTGCAGGTGCGGTAGTGAACCATTTTGTCTATAATCCAGCCAATGCCAATCCTGCGTTTGACATAATGCGAGGCTGGTCAACTGCATGGTACATTTTCGGTGCATTCGCCTTTGTCGTGGCCATTGTGTTTGCCTTCACATTCAAGTACAAGAACGAAATGAATGATTGATTTACAATTCTAATACATTAGCCATCGAGACTAAATTAAAAATCCTAAATCCTAAATAATCAATGAATCTTTCAGTAGGAATCGATATCGGGGGTACCAACACAGTTTTCGGCTTTATCGACAAAGACGGCAAGGTAATGGCGCAAGGCGCTATCAAGACACAAGACTACGAAAAGGTCGAAGCCTATATTAAGGCTCTTGCCGACAAGATAACCGAAGTCTCAAACTCTATAGCCGAACCGTTTGCAATGGCTGGCATCGGCATTGGCGCGCCTAACGGCAACTATTACAATGGCTGTGTGGAGTATGCGGCTAATTTGCGTTGGAAAGGGAAAATTGAACTTTGCAAGATGCTTGGAGAGTATTTTGATGTCCCAATTTTCCTGACAAATGACGCAAACGCGGCCGCCATTGGCGAAATGGTGTATGGCGGAGCCAAGGGAATGAAGGATTTTATCGAGATCACGCTCGGAACGGGTGTCGGTAGCGGAATAGTAGCCAATGGACAACTGATATACGGACACGATGGCTTTGCTGGCGAACTCGGCCACGTTATAGTTGTGCCTGACGGCCGCGACTGCGGATGTGGGCGCAAGGGGTGTCTTGAAACGTACACTTCGGCGACGGGAGTGGTGCGTACTGCCGCGCAGATGCTTGCAGAGCGTAACAGCCCAAGTTCGTTGCGCAGCATTGCCTACAATAACCTGACCGCATTCGACGTGTCGCAAGCCGCCAACAACGGAGACGCAATAGCAAAGGAGGTTTTTGAGTACACTGGCGAAATTTTGGGCCGCTCGTTTGCCAATTTCATCACATTCTCAAGTCCCGAGGCTATTTTCATATTCGGCGGTCTCGCAAAGGCTGGCGAACTGCTTTTTGACCCTATACAACGAAGCCTTGAGAAAAACATTCTGCAAATGTTCAAGGGCAAGACAAAGATTCTTCCGTCAAAACTTACTGACGACGCTGCAATATTGGGCGCCAGCGCATTGGTATGGAACGAATTGAATACCTTACATTGATTATTATTACGAATTATGAAAACAAGATTTTTTACCACCGCAATTGCCTTGATGGCGCTGACATTTGTTT
>CALABN010000304.1 GCA_937885735.1 uncultured Bacteroidota bacterium
GCAAGCCTAAGACTCCTGACACGGAGCTCCAGGAACTGGTCATAACCGAGATGTTCGACGACTTCACCCACAAGCGCTGGGACAGGATAGGACAGCGCCTCGGGTTGGATGACAATAAGGTACAGGACATCATATCAGAGCTGACACGTCTCAATCCGCGCCCCGGCAGTGCCATGGGAGAATCTGTAGGACATAACCGTCAGGTTGTCGTTCCTGACTTCCTGCTTGACAACTATGACGGTGAAATCCATTTCCAGCTGAACAGCAGCAACATACCTGTCCTCAGAGTAAGCCAGGAGTATTCCGACATGCTGGAACGTCAGTCAAAGGGAACGAACAGCAGTCAGCGCGATGCGGCCATCTATCTTAAACGCAAGCTGGATTCCGCCCGGAATTTCATTGAAGCCCTGAAACAGAGGCACCAGACCATGACCCGCACAATGCAGGCCATAATCGACATGCAGATGCCTTTCTTCACAGAGGGCGATGAGACACTGCTCAAGCCAATGATACTGAAGGACATTGCCGGCAGGACCGGCTATGACATCTCCACCATTTCACGCGTATGCAGCGGCAAATACGTCCAGACCCCGTACGGCACATTCCCGTTGAAATGGTTCTTCACCGATGGCGTCATGAACAGCGATGGCGAAGAGGTATCAGTGAAACAGATACACAGCCTTCTGCGCGAACTGACTGAAAACGAGGACCCTGAAGCCCCCCTGTCGGACGGACAGCTGGCTGAAAAGCTTCAGGAGAAGGGATTCACCCTGGCACGCAGGACCATTGCCAAATACCGTGACCAGCTTGGAATTCCGGTAGCAAGACTCAGAAAGAAATAATCGAATCATAAGACAATATTGAAAATGAATCCACAGGTAAGCATCATCATGGGCAGCACATCCGATCTGCCCGTCATGGAAAAGGCAGCCCAGTTTCTGGACAGCATGCAGATTCCGTTTGAAATGAACGCCCTTTCGGCACACCGTACTCCAGCTCAGGTCGAAGATTTCGCCCTTCATGCAGCCGGACGCGGCATCAAGGTCATCATAGCGGCAGCCGGTATGGCGGCAGCCCTTCCGGGTGTCATTGCTGCAAGTACAACGGTTCCCGTAATAGGCGTTCCCATCAAAGGAATGCTGGATGGTCTGGATGCCATGCTTTCCATCATCCAGATGCCCCCCGGAATACCGGTAGCCACAATGGGAGTGAACGGTGCCCAGAACGCAGCCATCATGGCCGCCCAGATTATTGCCCTGTCTGACAGCGAACTGGCAAAGCGCCTTATTGACTACAAGCAGGGACTGGGAGAAAAGATAGTAAAGGCGAATGCCGAGCTCAGTCAGGTAAAGTACAGCTACAAGACCAACTGATGGAACAGACACACGGCTACTTGAGACGCAGGACGACCCCCGTCCATGCAGGCGGTCTTGTCATAGGAGGCGATGCACCTATCCGCGTCCAGAGCATGACAACCGCTTCGACCATGGATACCCAGGCATGCATCGGACAGGCCATACGCATTATCGAAGCCGGAGGCGAACTGGTCCGCCTGACAGCTCAGGGAACCCGTGAAGCCCTGAATCTGAAGAATATCCGTCAGGGACTCAGGGAACGCGGATACGAAACCCCTCTGGTAGCTGACATACATTTCAATCCGGCCGTGGCCGATGTCGCAGCCACCATTGTCGAAAAGGTACGCATCAATCCCGGCAACTATGTGGATCCGGCACGCACTTTCAAGAACCTGGAATACAGCGATGAGGAATATGAGGCCGAAATCGGGAAAATCCGCCACAGGCTTGTTCCGTTTCTGGACATCTGCCGGAAAAACGGCACTGCCATAAGGATAGGAGTGAATCACGGGTCCCTGTCAGACCGTATCATGAGCCGTTACGGCAACACCCCGGCAGGAATGGTGGAAAGCTGCATGGAGTTCCTGAGAATATGCGTGGAACAGGACTTCATGGACGTGGTCATATCAATCAAGGCCAGCAACACCTGCGTCATGATAGAGACCGTCCGTCTTCTGGTAAGACAGATGGATAAGGAGAACATGGCGTTCCCGCTCCATCTTGGTGTGACCGAAGCCGGCAGCGACATGGAAGGACGCATAAAAAGTGCTGTCGGCATTGGCGCCCTTCTGGCCGAAGGCATAGGCGACACCATCCGTGTCTCGCTTTCCGAGGCTCCCGAAAAGGAGATTCCTGTTGCACGGAAGCTGGTGGACCATGCACCGGAAAGCGCATTGTTCAGGGAGCACGCATCGGACCATATCACAGCCGATGGCACGCTGCATCTGAGCTACAGGGAAAGCTCCATTGAAGATCTCCAGCTGAAGGCGGCCATGGATGCCGGAGCCCTGCTTATTGACGGAAAGGCCAAGGATCTGGAAATAACCGACGAGACCGGGGCCTTCACTGCCGCAGAGCTCAGAGATACGGCCGATGCCATACTCCAGGCCGCACGCATACGCTTCACGAAGCCCGAATACATTTCATGTCCCGGCTGTGGACGCACTCTGTATAATCTGGAAGACACCATTGCACGCATCAAGGCAGCCACCTCGCATCTCAAAGGTGTGAAGATTGCCGTCATGGGATGCATAGTGAACGGCCCCGGCGAAATGGCCGATGCCGATTTCGGATACGTGGGCGCGGCACGCGGCTGCATCAGCCTTTATAAAGGAAAAGAGTGCATCGAGAAGAACATCCCCGAAGATCAGGCGGTAGAGCATCTGCTGGCCCTGATTGAGAAATCAAAATAAAAGAGGTATCTTTGCAGACCTCGAAAACAGAACATTATGACAGAACACAAGCTTTCAATCTACAACACCCTTACCAGAAGGAAAGAGATATTCCAGCCGCTCAATGCTCCGCATGTGGGAATGTATGTCTGCGGTCCCACCGTATATGGCGACCCGCATCTGGGTCACGCACGTCCGGCCATCACTTTCGACATACTGTTCCGTTATCTCAAGCATCTGGGCTACAAGGTCAGGTACGTCCGCAACATAACCGATGTAGGACATCTGGAACACGATGCCGATGAAGGCGAGGACAAGATTGCAAAGAAGGCACGCCTGGAACAACTTGAGCCAATGGAAGTTGTGCAATTCTATACACTCCGTTACCACGAGGCAATGAACAAGTTGAACGTGTTGCCTCCTACCATCGAGCCACGTGCATCGGGACACATCATCGAACAAATTGAATTTGTCAAGAAGATTCTGGCCAACGGATACGCCTACGAGAGCAACGGCTCAATATACTTCGACATTGAGGCATATAGCAAGAAATTCCCTTACGGGAAACTGTCGGGCAGAAATGTGGCCGATATGCTCGAAACCACACGCGCACTCGACGGTCAGGACGAGAAACGCCACACCTGCGACTTCGCATTGTGGAAAAAGGCACAGCCTGAACACATTATGCGCTGGCCTTCGCCTTGGTCCGACGGATTCCCTGGCTGGCATATGGAATGCTCGGCTATGAGTTGCAAGTATCTGGGCGAGGAATTCGACATTCACGGTGGCGGTATGGACCTTATTTTCCCGCATCACGAAAGCGAGATAGCACAATCGTCGGCCGCACTCGGCCACGATTCGGTCCACTACTGGATGCACAACAATATGATTACCATCAACGGACAGAAGATGGGCAAGTCGTTGGGCAACTTCATCACACTCGACGAGTTCTTCAACGGTTCGCACAAGGACAAGGACGGTAACGAGATGCTCGATCAGGCATATTCGCCAATGACAATTCGCTTCTTCATTCTGCAGGCTCACTACCGCTCAACAGTCGATTTCGGCAACGAGGCACTGCAAGCATCAGAGAAGGGTCTGGCTAAAATTATCGACACCTACAACCGACTGATAAAACTTCAGCCGTCGGCCACCACGACAGTCGATGTTGCTGGCCTGCGTGAGCGTTGCGAAGATGCTATGTGCGACGACCTGAATACGCCTATCGTAATATCGCACCTGTTTGACGCATCGAAAGCCATCAACACAGTATCTGACGGCAAGGGCACCATATCGGAAGCCGACCTCAACGAACTGAAAGACGTCTTCAAGACGTTTGTGGTTGATATACTCGGCTTGCAGGTTGAGGAATCGGGCAACAAGAGCAACGATGCCTACAAAAAGGCCATCGACCTGTTGCTTTCAATTCGCCAACAAGCCAAGCAGAACAAGGACTGGGCCACTAGCGACAAGATCCGCAACGAACTGACCGCTCTCGGCTTCAACATCAAAGACACAAAAGACGGATTCGAGTGGAATCTGTAGGACAGAAGTCAATTGATAATTGATAATGAAATGCTGGGAACCTTGGGTTTTCAGCATTTTTTTTGTTTGGTATGATGTTGGTTGGTAAATGCTTACGAGGGTAGCAGGCGACTTTTGTGAAGATAACGTTTTTTCTATACTTCATTTAATATGATGTCTGCCCATTTTGGAACGGATTCTGCATATTGCTTTACCAAATTGCCATTGGAAAGACGAAACAGCAGTTTGGCATCTTCATTATCTATAGAATTGTCATAAAAATAGGCGCGGTCAACAATCTTGGATAAAAGATGTGCATTCTTTATTGACTCAAAGTATCTTGATATGATTTTTGGGATAGGCACATCGTGTCCTCCTTTCATCACCCTGTAAGCAATTCTTGATGCGTTAATGTTTGGGGAAGATGTACAAACAAAAAACAATCTCACAAAAAAGCCTTTTTCAATTGCTTTCTTTACATATTCAACCTTATCATTCTTTGACAAGACAGTTTCAAAAATGAGGCTTTGCCTGTCTCTAAGCATTTTTCCCTTAAATCTTCACAATAATGAATCGATTTTAGTATGGATTCAGATGAATTCCAATCTCCAAATATTTCTTGAGCAACTATTGATATATACAGCATCTTCCAACCACTCGTGCTTCAATATTTTAGACGTGATTGACGTTTTTCCAGCGCCATTAGGGCCTGCAATTACAATTAATATAGGCTTTTTATTCCCTTCCACAGCCATTCTATTTTGACATTTCAATTGATGCTTTTAAGTCGTCAAAATACTTTTTTCGCACCATTTCAGTGCTTTCTTTAGCCTCCTGCGCCACTTCGTGCATAATTTGGGCCAACATTTCATCGGTTGGTTCCTCCAAACTGGTAAGCCTGTATTTGTTTAGAATTTCATCTGGCATAATTGATTCCCTTTTTAGCAAAGTTATTGCTTGACAAACAATTTTCAAAATTAATTGAAATTCCAATTACTCCACAGACTGTTGTGAAAAACAAAAAAGGAAACAAGCCCGCAAGACTTGCTCCCTTCATTTTGCCTGCATCACTGTTCAACGTTGCAACTAATGAAAATGGTTTAAGCTTTCTCTCACTGGAGCATTACGTTTTTCCAAATCCTTCAGCATTTTTTCAAAATAAGGGATTGAGGAAACTCTATTCAATATTTCGTCCACGCCAGCAGAATGTCTCCAAAGACAATTCATTACAAATCCCAATTCGTTTATATGCTCCTCACTATAAAGTATAATGCTGGCTTCTCCAAAGGGGTTTCCTGATTCGTAATTTCCAAAATACACATCATTGGCTAATTGCCATTCCTTATAGAAGTTTGAACCATCCAAATTGAATATTTTCCAATCGTTTACTGTTATTGTTGCCTTTTCTCCAGGAACAAAAGGCAACTTGGAATAAAACAAATCTTCGCCAACTATGCCATCATACGTAGTCAGCAATTGATACATACCCGCCTCATCCAAATAAGCTGAATATTGTATTGTATGCTTTTTATCAAAAGTAAGATCAGCAACTTGTCTGGATGTACCATTCACAAAATCCAACTTCTTAATAATTATCCCTGATGCTTTCATACTATCAACACCCGTAATGGTAATCTCAAAGTTTGGCTTGTTGTCTTTTTCATCTGCCTTATGAATGTTTGATATCAAAAATGGATTCTCTAAATTGGTATCAATGGTTGCTTTATAATTTGAAAAATAACTAAACGATTCCACATCTTTAGGCATTGGCTCGAATACCACATATTGCCCAAATACAAGCATCTCCATATCGGAAAAACCAGTTTCGGCACGCTTGAATTTATATACATTGCCATTGTTATCCTTCAAAACCGCATTGGACATTTGTATCAACGGAAAACATTTATTCGTGTTTTCAAAAGCAAAACAAACTATCGTTTCATCATCGTTGAAATACACATCTTTAACGTAAATAGAATAGTTGAATAAAGTTTTTACGCACTCTTGCTTGGGATTGTGCCAAACGTTGCCTTTAAATTTAGGAAAATGTGGGGACTCCCAATTTGTGGCGTAGCGCAATGCTTCAATACCACGAGATATATTTGGTTGATACCTTCTTATGCCGTCATATTCAACATATGCCATACTCCTTCTTATTATATTTAAACTTTCACCCGGCACAAAGAATAACTCAATACCTTTGTCCAATTCCCCACCTGGCAATACTCTTTGAATCTTGCCACAAATGATATGCTTTAGGTCAATTTCGTAATGGAACTTGTTGTCAACCACTGGTATGCAGACCGAAGGTGTGTCGGCAAGGTGAAGATACTCGTCGGAAAGGGTTATCATATAACACGAATCGGTGCATCCTGGGTCAATTGTTCCCTCAATCACAAACTTCTGTGGCTCTTTTAGTTGAATGGACTCAAGCGTGTTGTTTTTGGTGTCCTTGGGCGAACATTCCACAAATGTGAACACGCAGAACATTGCCAACAGGCATACCAATGTGCCAATCTTGCCAAACCTGCCCAATGTGCCTGCCGTAGAAGCGCGCATCTCTATAAATCGGCTACGGATAAACGAATGGTTGAACCCGCTCACCACCGGACAACTCTCGTTAAGAACCATTTCAAGAAGCGTTGCCTGATATGTGATGACATTGGCTCCGCTGGACAGCACGTCGTGGTCGGCCTCAAACTCGTGAACGTTGCGCAGAGCCGAACGGCAGAGCCACACAGACGGATTGAACCAGAAGATGCGGGTGAAAAACTCGCTCACCCACACGTCAACATAGTGACGGTGCGCAATGTGGGCCTTCTCGTGACGTATTATCAGATTTTCCTTCTCCCTGTCAAGGTCGGCAGGGAAGAATATGGTCTTTGCAAACGAGAACGGCGTCTGCACCGATGCCGAACGGATAATGGCATAGCCTTCCGCCGTGGTCTCCGCTTTCATCCGCGACTTTACCACCATTAATTTCATAATGTAGTAAAATGCTATCAACAAGAGAATTACCGAAACGGCAGGAATGAACAATCCTATCAATTTAAGCCAATCGACATTCTGCCAAAATGGAATGTCCTCAACTATTGCCGAAGGTGTGAATTCGACAGGCGACAAGGCTGGTGTCTGGCTTTCCGAAACTGATGCGGGACCCATTTCTACTGGCATCTCCTGTGCTTGAAACATTGTCATTGGTGCAGTTGCTGGTGCCGGCGATTGTGACAAAACCGCCACGGGCGACTGCGAAGGTGTATAGACTTCGAACGTAAGGACGCTCATCAGAAGGCTTGCCACAGGAAGCGACAAAAGATAAATCCTTGTTGCCTTGTAACTTGCCTTTTTTCGCAATGCAAAATGGTAGAACGCCATAAGCAATGCCGATGTCGCTAAAAATTTCAAGACTATTATTTCCATAGTAGTAGGTATTAATGTTGTTGAATCGTTGAAAGTTTAAAAGTTTAGAGGTTTAGTGTTTAGAAGTTTAGTTATTGGTAAAGTTGAAGGTTGAATCGTAATTCTGAATTTTGAATTATTAATTTTCAAACTCTTACTCCTTAATCATTTCATTGAGAATCTCCTTCAGTTCGTCCTTGCTGATTTTCTCGCTTTTAGCAAAAAACGAAAAGAACGAGCGCATTGAACCGCCGAAAACATTGTCGCAGGCCTCGTTCATAAACGAACCTATATATTCGTCGCGGTTGAGCAGTGGCTTGTATATGTTGGCCTTGCCCGATTTTTCAAAAGTCACTATGCCTTTGCGCGCCAACACTTGCATCACGGTAAGCGTGGTTGTGTAGGCTGGCTTTGGCTCGTCCAACTCGTCGTGTATCTGCTGGACAGTGGCTTCGCCCTTGTCCCACAATATGTTCATAAGATGCAGTTCGGCTTTGGTAAGCGATTGCGTTTTTGTTCCCTTTTCCATAATTATATTGATGCGTTAATTACTATAAATCTCGTACTACAAACATAGTAGGTATTTTGATTCGTTGCACCAAAAAGGGTGAAATATTTACTATTTTTATAGTAGAAAAATTAAAATATATTGAAAATGTGATTGTTACAATAGATTGATTAATTGAGATAGATTCAGCAATTAATCAAAACGAAGGCAAGACGGATATAAAATTGCACCACAAAAGTGCAGAAACTGCCATAAAATTGCACTTTTGAGGTGCAAAATGAATTATTGCACAGGAATTGTACATAGGATTCCGCTTATTTGCCTTATATACAAATAGATGTTACATACCTACGGAACTCTATTTTATCGGTGCAAACTCGCTTTCCACCTTTCTTTTGCCCCTGACGGGGCGACAACCATATCAATAATTCAGGCCAAACATCCATATTGGAATAATGTTTCCCGAACCATATTCTATATCATCTTTAACAACATAACCGTCAGCAATGGTCAGTTCCCGTTTTTTTATACCAAAAAATCTAAAAATCTTCATTCAAATGAAGAAATTCGACTAAAAATCTTCAATGTGTTGAAGAACTTTAATACATTTGCTTTTGGATTAAAGCGTATTACAATGATTAACAGAGATATAATAAAAACCATCTCATCATACATTCAGACAGGCAAAGTAGTGCTCATATACGGGTCACGGCGCGTTGGCAAGACTGTGCTCCTGCACCAATTGACAGCGGACAATTCCGCCAAAAGCAGTTTTATGAACGGCGAGAGTATGGACACGGAACTGATACTTGCCAACCGCACCATAAGCAACTACCGACAGACATTTTCAGGAACCGACACTCTGGTGATTGACGAAGCGCAAAACATACCCGAAATCGGCAAATGCCTGAAACTCATTGTAGATGAAGTTGACGGAATAAAGATACTGGCTTCGGGCTCATCGTCGTTCGATTTGCAAAACAAGGCAGGCGAGCCACTTGTGGGGCGATCAACCATTTTCAGGCTCTACCCGATTTCGGTAGGCGAACTTAAGCAGAAATGGTCGAATCTTGAAATAATTCAGCACCTCGACGATTTGCTTGTGTATGGTTCGTATCCTGAAATATTTTCATTGGACAGCAACGAGAAAAAGCAACGTTACCTGACCGATTTGGCGCAAGCCTACCTGCTCAAAGACATACTTTCGCTCGACGGGATAAAGAATTCAGGGAAAATGGCAAACCTGTTGCGCCTTGTGGCTTATCAGGTTGGAAGCATTGTGTCGTATGACGAACTGGCCCGCCAACTCGGTCTGAGCCGAAACACGGTTGAAAAATATCTCGACCTGCTTACCAAAGTATTCATATTGTACAAGATGCCCGCGTACACAATCAATCCGCGAAAGGAAATATCAAAAGCCTGCAAATGGTACTTTTTTGACAATGGAATCAGGAATGCGCTGATTGGCGATTTTAATCCGTTGAGCATCAGGAAAGACACGGGGCATTTGTGGGAGAATTTCCTTATGAGCGAGCGCATAAAGGCTTACAATAACATTGGCAAAAATTGCGATTTGTATTTCTGGCGCAACTACTCGCAACAAGAGATTGACCTTGTTGAGAATGTTGATGGCAAACTGTCGGCATTTGAATTCAAGTGGGCAAGCAATACGGCAAAAGAGCCTAATGACTTCAAAATGAACAATGCAGATGTGCCGTTTACTGTTGTCAATAGACAAAATTTTATGGATTTCTGTTCACTTGATGTCTAAAAATCTTCATTCAATTGAAGAAATTTGGCTAAAAATCTTCATTCAATTGAAGAAATTTGGCTAAAAATCTTCAATGCGTTGGAGAATTTTAAGGTTTTTATATTGTATTGACTCCAATTATGGCACTTCCCTAAAAAATCGCTGTGCCTTTCATTTTACCGAAAAAAATCAGTAACTCGCGGTCGCAAATCTTCTGTCGGGAACTATGGTTCACACACTACGCAAATTCACTTTCGCATTACGCAACAAGATGCTGTTGTGCGCTATGTTTTCAGCCTTCTGCTCATTGGCACAGACACCGATTGAACATCCTGACAGACATAGTGTTACGTTGATATCGCCTTACTATTTCGGGCCAAATGCGTTTCCCATACCAAACATTCTCGACGGCACCGTGTCGCGCGAACTGCGTGCCGAAGTGGCTACCGACTATTTTTGGGGCAAACGTGGCGACCGAACCTGCGACTTGTCGCTGAACCTTAACATTCCGCTGTTCAGCGACCGCGTCAACATTTCGGCATGGATGCCTGTGACTGAATGGTGGAAAAACTCCGACGAAAACATTGATGTGTGCCGTCTGGCCGACAAGGCGGACGACAACCCCCGCATAAAAAATGGGCACGGCGTGGGCGACGTTTTCGTCAGCACCGACGTGCAACTGCTACGCGAAGGGAAATGCATTCCTGCACTGGCTGTCAGGCTGGCATTCAAGACGGCCTCAAGCGACGACGACTACTGCACGGCTCGGTTCTATGACAGCCCTGGCTACTACTTCGACTTGTCGGCTGGCAAAAACCTGCTCGAACGCAACGACGGCTTCCTACGCGGTGTGCGTTGCGCCACCAGTTTCGGATTCCTCTGCTGGCAGACCGACAACGGACGGCAGAACGATGCTGTAATGTACGGCATTCAACTTAAGATTCTGACTCGCGCATTTGCCTTGAGCGAGACTTTTGGTGGCTACAGCGGTTGGGAAAACGGCATCTCAAACGGCGGGAAGGAAGCCCACGACCGCCCTATGAGCCTCAAGACACGTCTTTCAATTCCTGTCAAGAAATTTGAAATTGTATCGGCATACCAATACGGGCTGCGCGACTATCCCTATCAGCAATTTACAATCGGCATAGCCTATAACTATGACATTATCAGTCTAATAAGCAAATGAAACCAACACTATACATCCTGCTTGCCTTATTTCCGCTGACAATTACGGCGCAAACTGTTCAAGACGGGGCTAATGCCGACTTCTTCCGCAACCGGCTGCACTCGCCTGACATAATGGGCTTTCTGCAGGCCACTGGCGACAATACCGTCATTGAAGGGCATCATCAAGGGCAATGGGGACAGGCCAACCAACTCATTTTCTCTGTTGGTGGCAACTCGTTCCGCGAGAACAAGTACTACTTCGACGGATTCCGCACAAACAGCCGTCTGCAATCGGGCAACACCTTCTATGTGCCAAATATGGAACTTTACGGCGTAGGCATCAATGTCCACAATTCGAGCCTCTACTTCGCACCCGACAGCAGTTACTGGGCCGACGGCAAATGCGACTATGTACAGGTGACGGGCAACTTTGGCGGACTTGGCGGTATCAACGAGTCGACGGTGCCTATTGTGCATCTGTTCCACGGCACGGGCTCTGAAAGCGTTTACGACTCGGTTACCATTTACAACCGCCAACATATCAGGTTTGCAGGCACTATCGACGCCACTTACACTATGCGCGGTGCCAACGGACAGCCCTACTACCAACACATTTACGCCACCGCTGGTAGCCGAAAGTTGCCCCAATACGACGAGAACGGCCTCCTGACCGACAATCCGCTCTACAATGCCAACTACTACAAGGTTCAACTCGACGGACAACTACCTGTAAGACAAAACGGTCTTTTTCAACGAGTTGGATACCTGATGAACATTTCGGGCAAGGAAGACGGCTTGTCGGAATTCTACTACAACCGCGCCGAACAACCGCAAATAAACGACTATAGTTTCTCGCTTTACGGAAAACAGGAAAAACTGACTGCAGGCGTTACCTGGACAATGCACTCGTCGCACCACGACGACATTGAGTTTGACCGCAACCTGATAGACCAGGACGGCGAGAGCCTTGAGCCTTGGCTACCTGACGGCATTCACCACGAATTTTCGTTCAACGCAAACTATAGCAACAAGATACGTCCGTCGTTGACTTTGAATGTCGATGCCTACAACTCGCTCATTGCTTTCGTCCCTTCAACGGAAACTTGGTCAAACAATCTGTATTACAGACAAATTGGCACAAGCGAAACCGTACAACTCTACCGCTACGACTGGACAAGTTCGGGTTTTACGGCAGGACTGCTTGAAAACAAGGTGTCGCTTGACTACAACCGCCGTCTGTCGGACAAAACCGACTTTAGCGCCAATGCTGGCATCACCCTCGACTGTATGATTGTCAAGGACAACACCCACATTACTCCTAATTTCGAGGCTGGATTTGCATTCGACTGCCGTCCGCTGAAATGGCTACAGATAGAGTTCCAGTTCCAGCATTGCCGAATGGGTTATGACATTGAGACAGTGCACTATATGTCACCCGACTACCTCAACGGCACCATTATGGGCACCAACGGAAAATTCTCGCAGACAGGCGGTGCCCACCACTCATTCAAGAGTGGCACCTGGCAACCGTCGTACATAAGCCTTTACATTCCTATCCGCCTGACTTACGGCAACCACGAACTCGCATTGATTCAGACATACAAGAAATTCTACCACATATGGCATACCGACTTTGCTGGCGGGGCCGAAGCCAACGGTTCGTTTGACGCTGACGGAACCTACTGGCTCAATGCTGGCGACCACGAGTATGAAGTCGGCTATCTTCCTCATTCGCTCTGCGGTGACGGATTCATCTACAACACGCCTTACTATGTGTCGCAACAGACGCGATACACTTACCGCGGACAGAAAGCCCTGTTCAGTGCCTCGTGGCAGTCGTTACAAGCGTCGGGTCCTTGCGCACTGGGCAACGGCCCCGTGGCAAACAACATTGGAACGCTGTCGGAAACCACGGCCAACCCCAACACACACCGAACACTCCGCAACCCCGACGGCAAATATGCCGGCAACGGCCGATACGACCAAGACAAAGGCTATATTCTGCGTGCATACTTCAGCTACAATATGTTCGACTGGTTGCAGGTTGGATGCGCAGGCAACTGGACCGACGGTCAGCCGTTTGTGTTTTACAACACAAAGTTGCGCACCGATGCCGACGGCAACAACAACGTTGCCGTAACCCCTCGTTGCTCACGTGGCACGAACCCGACGGACGGCAATTTCGGCTGTCGCGAAAGCGCAATATTCAACTTCGACCTTCACGCACGTGTCAATTGGCAAATGGCTGGATGCAATATGAGCCTTTACGCCCAATGCTACAATATCTGGGACTACGGCAACGTGCTCAACGAGTATTGCTTCCCCGAACCTTACACTGAAGGCAGAGGACCAAATATGTGCCTCACCATTCCGCGAGGCCTCATTGTCTCGCTAAAAATCTGCCCTAACAAGTAATTATAGGCATCGTTTTTTCAGAAAAAGACATATAAAAACTGTATGTTTGGCATACGAAACACATATTTTAACAACTGATTAGTGAAAATGAGAGTTATAAGTCTGGCAATCACAGTATTGACTTTAATTCCCTGGCAACTTTATGCCGACAGCGTCAAAACCGACTCTGCATCAAACGAAGCCAACAGCGCCATCTTCCTGAACGCATCGTCGGACAGCAAGCCACGCGAAGTGTCGCTTGGCCTGCCAACCAACAGTTCGTCGGCCATACAGATTTTTGAGGACGGACTGCCTGTAGGATACTACATATACCACCTGTTTCCGTACAAGTCGTGGCACGGTGGCGCAAGTGCAAGCCGTACGGGCACTATCGGCCCAATGGAAACGGCTATGCGCTACGGCGAGATAAACAACTATGCCGACAGTTACAACATTCTGGGTAGCGACAGCCTTGGCGGAAAGGTCAACTACACGTACGGCATCTACGGACAGCACAAACTTGACGTCAACCTGTCGGGACCGATTGCCGGCGGTGTGCAGTTCTCGGCATCGACATACCAAAACTACGACCCCGGGTCGAACCACATAGACTACCCTGCGCCTAAAGACAGGCATCAGTTTTACAAAGGCGCACTGTCAAAGGATTTTGGCAAAGCCAAAATATCGGTTGTGTACCAGTATGTCAACTACTTGAGCGTGCAGGAAAACTACGGCCCGTTTGTCTTTGTAGGCGACGGAAGCGTGAAATCGTACAACGGATTCAATCTTGGCAGGGACTGTTATCTGCCTTCGTTCCACGATGTGGAATTTATGAACTTCAAGACTGGCGAAATGGAATCAATGGACCTGAAGGACGGCAACCTCGACAAGAGCCACCACCTGACATTCAGGTTTGAATACGACTTCAACGACAATGCCAACCTTGTATTCCGTAGCCGACTGAAGGACGGCACTTCTGTCCGCGGTTCGGGAACGCTTGCAGGCATCGACAATGCCACTGCCGAATCGGGCTACACCTACACCGACGGCACCGCCTACGTGGGCCCCGTGCAAAAACGCAACCTTCTGCATTTCGACACTTTTGAATCATCGTGGCTAAACAATGCCGAACTGTCGATGAAGAAAGACCGTCACGACTTGCGCATAGGCATCGACTTCAACCTTAACAAAGGCGGAACGGTGTCGTCGTCGGCAATTTTCGCCCACGAGGTGACCACAGACCCTGAATTCCTGCTCTTCAACGGCGAACGGTTCTACAACTTCAACACTGGCGCCGAATATTACAACGGCCACGAGACAAAATTTGCAGGCTACATAAAGGATTGCTGGAAAGTGAGCCCTAAACTCGACATCAACGCTTTTGTCAGGGCTGAAGGACTCGTCATAGGCGGAAAGTCGGCCAACAACATTGGCGACGACAAGAGCAACACCCGCTACTCGGGATTCAACCTCACAAAAGGCAAGATTACATCGTTCGGCGAGAACTACCTCAACGGCGCTTTCGGTGCCGAAGGAATCTACAAGATTGTCGGCGGATTGTTTGTTCAAGGCGACATCACATTCACAAGAATCCACTCCAACATATTCAACTACGGCGGATTCTACGACCCTTCAACCGACCCGACCGACACTTATCTGGCTCGCTTCGGACTCTCGTTCCAAAACAAGTGGATAAGCATCTTGTCACAGATAAACTACATAAGCCAAAGCAACTACAACACAAGGTCGGTGTTCCAGCACACGCTACAGAAGGAATCGGCCGGCTACCCCGCTGGATTCACCGAATCGGTGACGCTTCCGCTCACCTATGGAATATCGTCGCTTGGCTGGGTTACCGATGCAATGATAACGCCCGCCAAAGGCGTCAACATACATATGTCGCTGACTATCAGAGACCCAAAGTACAGGGATTTTGTATTTGCCCCAACTTTCTCTGACGGCGTTACCGACGTTCACGACTTTTCAGGCAAGAATGTGACCAACCTTCACAAGGTGGAAATTGTCTGCGACCCGTCGTACACCATTGGCGACTGGCGTCTGTGGTTGAGCGCCCGCTACATCAGCAAGACTTACGTGAACAAGACTAATTCGCTCTACTTCAAGGGCAGGGTTGAAACGTTCGGTGGCATCGACTACAAACTCAAGGACAAAATCAAGTTCAGCCTCAACGTAATCAACATTCTGAACCAAAAAGGCGCAAGTGGCAACATCAGTTCCGCCGACCTTGTCGAAGACGCATCGGGCTACAAGGATTTCCTAATGGCAGGAACATTCATCAGGCCGTTCACCGTGGAACTTGGAATGTCGATAGGATTCTAACGGCAAGGATTTGCGTATTTTCGGACATTTTGAAGAAAAAGATTTGCGTATTTTCGGACATTTTTCGTAAAATTATTTTGTTAATTGCTGATTTTATAGTATTTATGCAAAATAAAAAAATCAAGAAAAATGTCACGAGTTTTTAAGCGTAAATTGTATGATGAAATGTTGCAATGGAAGCAACAAAACGGCAAGACAGCCCTGCTTGTAGAAGGTGCCCGACGTGTTGGCAAATCGACAATTGTGAAGGAATTTGCCAAAAGGGAATATGCATCGTATATCCTTATTGACTTCAACATGGCGTCAGCACAAGTCAAGGCATTGTTTGACGACCTTATGGACATAAACCGCATATTCCTGCAATTGCAGTCTATCTACAATGTGATTCTGAAAGAGAGACGGTCGGTGATTGTTTTTGACGAAGTGCAAAAATGCCCCATGGCACGCCAGGCAATCAAGTATTTGGTGGAAGACGGCAGATACGATTTTATCGAGACAGGCTCTCTTATCAGTATAAAAAAGAACACCAAAGACATAACAATTCCCAGCGAAGAGGAACGATTGCAAATGCACCCTATGGACTTCGAGGAATTCAGGTGGGCACTGGGCGATGAAGCTTCAATTCCTATCCTTAAGCAATTTTTTGATGCCCGTCAGCCATTGGGGAATGCCCACCGCGAAAAAATGCGCGACTTGCGATTGTACATGCTTGTAGGTGGCATGCCACAAGCCGTAAATGAATATCTGAACACCAACAATCTTTCAAAGGTTGACAAGGTGAAACGCGACATAATAAATCTATACCGCGACGACTTCTTGAAACTCGATGAGTCAGGTAGATTGGAACGAATGTTTCTGGAAATCCCCTCTCAATTGAGCCAAAACAACAACAGATACAAGACGTCATCAGTCCTTGGCGATGTGCAAGACAATAAGTTGCAGGAATTGCTGAAGAACCTTGAAGACAGCAAGACCTGCCTTTTCTCGTATCACACCAACGACCCCAATATTGGCATGTCGCTCACTAAAGACATATCAAAATTCAAAATATTCTGTGCCGATACGGGACTGTTCATAACCTTGGCTTTCTGGGACAAATCGTACACAGAAAATGTCATATACGAGAAACTGCTCAACGACAAATTGTCGGCGAACCTCGGCTACATATACGAAAACCTGATAGCACAGATGCTGACTGCATCAAACTACAAACTGTTTTATTATACATGGCCGAAAGACGCAACCCATAACTACGAAATCGACTTTCTTCTGTCGCACGGCGCAAAACTGCAACCTATTGAAGTCAAGTCATCAGGCTACAAAACGCACACCTCGCTCGATGCTTTTTGCGAAAAATATTCCGACCGTATCGACCGTAGATATTTGATATACACCAAAGATTTTCAAAAATCAGGACAAGTTACATTGTTGCCAGTCTATATGGCGCCATTGCTATAAAGTGAGTTCTATAAATATGAATGTCGCAAATTGAAATTAACACAATTAAAACCCACAGATAAGTTGCATTTAAATTCCATTTCGACAAAAAAATGCAATAAATTCGCAGTCGCAAAATAAAACAGAAACAATATGCAAAAGAGAACAAAAGTTGCTGACATACTAAAGTCGGGTGCCGTTGGCTCTGACGTGGTGGCAATGGGCTGGGTGCGCACCAAACGCGACAGCAAGACAGTGGTTTTCATAGCCTTGAACGACGGCTCAACCATTAACAACATTCAGATTGTAGCCGACGTGCCAAACTTCGACGAGGAACTGATGAAGCAAATAACCACAGGCGCCTGCATCTGTGTTACAGGCAAACTGGTTGAAAGCCAGGGTTCAGGTCAAAGCGTTGAGATTCAAGCCAAGGAGATAAAACTATTTGGCGACTGCCCTGCCGACTATCCTATGCAGAAGAAAGGCCAAAGTATGGAATATATGCGCCAATACGCACATATGCGTCTTCGCACCAACACCTTTGGCGCTGTTATGCGTATCCGCCACAATATGGCATTTGCAATCCACAAGTTCTTCCACGACAAGGGTTTCTTCTACTTCCACACACCACTCATCACAGCAAGCGACTGCGAGGGTGCAGGACAAATGTTTCAAGTAACCACAAAGAACCTATACGACCTTAAAAAGGACGAGAAAGGCTCAATAATATACGACGACGACTTCTTCGGCAAGCAGGCATCGCTCACCGTGAGCGGACAACTTGAAGGCGAACTCGGTGCCACGGCACTAGGCCAAATCTACACTTTCGGCCCTACCTTCCGCGCTGAAAACTCAAACACGCCTCGCCACTTGGCAGAGTTCTGGATGATTGAACCTGAAATGGCTTTCTGTGATTTAAACGGAAACATGGATATCATCGAAGCTTGTGTTAAGTTCTGCATTAACTATGTTATTGCATCTTGCCCAGAAGAAATGAATTTCTTCAACACAATGATCGATAAGACATTAATGGATCGTTTAAATCTTGTCTTAAATAGTGAATTCAAGAGAATGGATTACACTGATGGCATTAAGATTCTTCAAGAAGCTGTTAAGAATGGACATAAGTTCGATAACAACAACATTGAATGGGGTATGGACTTACAATCAGAACACGAAAAGTACTTAACAGAAGAAGTTGTTAAGGGTCCATTATTCCTAATTAACTATCCAAAAGAAATTAAAGCTTTCTACATGAGAGTTAACGATGATAACAAAACAGTTGCAGCATGTGACTTACTAGTTCCAGGTGTTGGCGAACTCGTCGGTGGTTCTCAAAGAGAAGAACGTTATGAAATCTTAAAAGCTAAGATGGAAAAACTTGGCAACGACAAAGAACTCTCTTGGTACTTAGATACAAGAAGATATGGTGGTTGCAGACACTCTGGCTTCGGTATTGGCTTTGATAGATTATTAATGTACATTACAGGTATGAAGAACATTCGTGATGTTCAACCATATCCACGTACTTCTAACGCAATTAAATACTAGTATTTATTATGGAAACTAAAGAGCAAAAAGCAGAAAGAAAAAAGATTATAAAAATTAGAATGTTCTACTTACTTGCTATAGTAGATGTTCTTTTGCTTGCCTTCTTAGTTTTCGAAATTATATTTGCGTTAAACTTATTTAAATAGAATTTAAAAGAAATTAAAAAGTGATTC
>CALABN010000305.1 GCA_937885735.1 uncultured Bacteroidota bacterium
GAGCTTCACCAGACTTCGACAAACGGAGATTCCATTGAGAGCGTCGATATGGCGTTCTGCATTATCGACACCAATAAAATGCAGATGCAGTATGCGGGAGCCAACCGCCCGCTGCTGATAGTCCGCGATGGCAATGTTATAGTCTATAAGCCAGACAAGATGTCTGTCGGGTTGCACATTATTCGGAAAGGCCCGTTCACCAACAACGTGATAGACTTGAAGAAGAACGATGTCCTGTATATGTACACTGACGGCATAACCGACCAATTTGGCTCGGAAGGTGAAAATGATGAAAGTGGAAAATTCACCACCAGACGACTCGACAATTTGTTGCTGAACATAGTGGACAAACCATTCGCCGAGCAGGCCGACATTGTTGACAAAACATTGACCGATTGGCGGACAATGCCAGATAAAACAGTGATAGACCAATATGACGACCAACTTTTGTTGGGAGTTAGAATTAGTTGAGTAATCATTCCATTGTTTATTTTTTACTAATCGGTCATATAGAAAATTGAATGTTGTGATTTGTCATATTTTGTTATGACAAGGTTGTTGGTCCGTATTATGATGCCTTTATTATCTTGGAAGTTTGAATGACAGTTGATGTAAATGGCATATTTGAATAGACTTATCATCCGTATTGTCATATGCTGGGCTTTGTTGAGCATATGGTCTGTCGTGTCAGGACAGGAAACTCATGTGGAATTGGACCATTTCCTCGATAGTTTGACATTGGCGTTGAACGATAAGACAGACGGAATGGACAAGTTAAAGTTGCTTGATCAGATAAGCTATGAACATTATAATGTCGATTCTACATTCAAATATGCCACAAAAGAATTGGAACTGGCTGAGGAAATGCATGAATACTATTATGTGGCAAATGCGAAAAGATTTTTGGGCTGGGTTTATTTTCAAGTTGATGATTATGAGAGGTCATGTGGCTATTATCAAGACGTAATCCATTTGTGCGATTCTTTGTCGATGCTATTTGTTTTGGCTCAATCGTATTATGGCTTGGCATCTACTCAAAGTACAATGGGAAATGATACGGAGGCTGATAAATATTTCCAAAAAGCATTGGAACTATATGAGCATTTGGGCGACAGTCATAAAATATCTGAAATATATAGGAAACGTGTTTTTTTGTGGATTGAGTATCATCTGTATGAATCAGCTAAGAACTTTATTGATAAAGCATTTGCCATTGATTCAATGCTTAATGATTCGTTGTCTTTGGCGGAAGATTTTTATACTCGGGGTATGTTCAATTACAAAAAATATCTCGATTTCGAAAATCCTCATTATTTGTATTTGACATTGAATGATGTAAAAAAAGGATATGAAATAGAAAAATCACACAATGATCATTATGAAATATATTGGATGTCAAATAAACTTATGTTTTTGTATCAAGATGTTGCAAAATACATGAGTGGAAACGTAAAGGCCAAAATGCTAGATAGTGCCTATTTTTTTTATAGGCTTAATGATAGCATTATGACACTATGTTCTTTTGAAAGTCAAGAAATTTATTTGGATTTGTGGAAGGCAAAAGACTTGATTATTAGGGGATATGCAAATCAAGGATTGGATTTGTTGCATGAAATAGAGTCTCGCCCTAATCTTACTTGGGAAAATAAGATTAACATATATAGAATTCTTGTTTTTGCGTATGAATCGGTTGAAGATTATGTCAACGCATTAAAATACACTAATTTGTTGCTGACGTTAGATATGGAATCGTACAATCGTGGATTCGCCGTAAGTGTTACAAGCGGACAATACGAGCGTGAATTGTCACATCAAAAGCAACTTCAACAGAAACAGAAATACACGTTGCTGATTTTGAAACTATGCCTTGGCATGGCTTTGCTGATTTTGCTTGTATTTTTGTGTAGCTTGTTACGCAAACGTAAGTTAAATCGACAGCTGACACTTCGGAACAACGAGATAGCATTCAAAAACGCAAATCTGAACGAAAGCAATGCCGAAATACTTGCCCAGCGTGAAGAGATAGAGGCTCAGCGCGACAGCCTTGAAGAAACATCCCAAATGTTGCAGTCGAGCATCAACTATGCAAGGCACATTCAAGATGGAGTCATGGTTTCTGTCGAATCAATGCACCGAATATTTGGCGATACTTTGATTTACTGGAAGCCAATGAATGTTGTCTCTGGCGATTTCTATTGGGCTATGCAAAAGGGCAACTTCAAGTTGCTGGTGTTGGCCGACTGCACAGGCCACGGTGTCCCTGGCGCGTTCATGAGCATGTTTGCAATATCGTCATTGAACAGCATAGTGTCGCCATTGAACTTTGAAAATTTTAAAGCATCTGACGTGCTCGACATGTTGCGAGCCAAAGTGATAGGTGAGCTTCACCAGACTTCGACAAACGGAGATTCCATTGAGAGCGTCGATATGGCGTTCTGCATTATCGACACCAATAAAATGCAGATGCAGTATGCGGGAGCCAACCGCCCGCTGCTGATAGTCCGCGATGGCAATGTTATAGTCTATAAGCCAGACAAGATGTCTGTCGGGTTGCACATTATTCGGAAAGGCCCGTTCACCAACAACGTGATAGACTTGAAGAAGAACGATGTCCTGTATATGTACACTGACGGCATAACCGACCAATTTGGCTCGGAAGGTGAAAATGATGAAAGTGGAAAATTCACCACCAGACGACTCGACAATTTGTTGCTGAACATAGTGGACAAACCATTCGCCGAGCAGGCCGACATTGTTGACAAAACATTGACCGATTGGCGGACAATGCCAGATAAAACAGTGATAGACCAATATGACGACCAACTTTTGTTGGGTGTCAGGATTAGTTAATCCAATGCTTTTTTGTGCTTTCGTTTTCGCCATAATAACGTTAGTTTTGCATTGTCAAAAAACTAGAAACAAATGGAATCAAAAGTTGCACCTTCGTTGTTGTCGGCCGATTTTGGAAACCTGGCTCGCGATATTGAGGTAATTAACAAAAGTGAGGCTGATTATCTGCACGTTGACATAATGGATGGCGTGTTCGTGCCAAATTTGTCAATGGGTTTCCCTGTGCTGAAGGCTATCAAGAAAAACGCACAAAAGCCTTTGGACGTGCACCTTATGATTGTGAATCCAGATGCTTACGTTGAACGTTTTTGTGAGGCTGGAGCCGAAATACTGACAGTCCATTACGAGGCTTGCACCCATTTGAACCGCACCGTTGCACACATAAAGAGTTTGGGTGTAAAGGCTGGCGTGGCCTTGAACCCTGCCACACCAGTGGAAGTGCTTGCCGATATCATTCAAGATGTCGATTTGGTGCTCATCATGACAGTAAACCCAGGCTATGGCGGACAAAAGTTCATTGAGCACTCTTACGACAAGTTGACGCGTCTGCAAAAACTGATGAAGGAAACTGGTGCCAATCCAATGGTTGAGGTTGACGGCGGAGTCAATTTCGACAATGCCTCAAAACTTGTGGAACACGGTGTAAACGTGCTTGTTGCAGGCAATACTGTCTTTGCGTCGCCAAATCCTGCCGAAGCAGTCTCTCGTTTGAAAATGCGTTGAGGTTGTGTTCTAAAGGGCACGTCTCAATAGAGTCTGGCTTCGACATTTATCAGTGTCGCGCCTTGAACCGAGAAATCCAGGTTTATCTTTGAAAAATCAGATTCCACAATGCCTTTCCCGTTGATGCTGTATGAGCGGATAACCTGTTCGGGAATGATTATTGAATCGCCATTCAGATAGAATTCAACATATGAGTCTTCGGAGTTGCCGAGTGCGTGCAAATTACTGAACACCAACATTGTGGAGTCGAGTGGGTCGTTCATCACTGTTACGGAATACTGACGGTAGCCCAATTCCTCGCTATCCTCGTCGCATTGCCAAATGCCATAAATTGAGTCGTGGTCATTGGTCTTTGTGCAACCAACAATTGTGACTGCCAACAATATAAGTAGTGCCAAACGTTTCATTTCTTGTATGTTTTTCCTTGATAATAAATTTTGGTGGTGTTCAGCCCCTCGTTGAAGACGACTAAATCGCCAGCCGTAAAGTATTCATTTACATTATATGAGATAACCTGTTTCTCGCCATTTTCAAACACGCAAAGATAACCATTTTGGTCGATGTATGTCAGCAGGTTGCCTTTGATGCTGTAACTCTGTGGAATGTAATTCTCAACAAGGTACGATTCGCCGTCGATGAACGTGAAGAATTGTCCTTGAAGGCTGTAAACCAGCATTTCGCGTTCGAGTTCGTACATATCGGGCGCAAATCCTGAAATGTCGTAAATCTCGCCTTTGCAGAAAAAACGGAAGTTTTCCATATCGTTTACAAAGGCCACGCGCTCATATCCGCATTTGAACGATTTCGGTGTAAACTGTTCAACTTGTTCCAGTTCGCCGTCGTAGAAGATGCGGAATGCACCGTCTGACTCATCGACAATGGCGCCAACATTTCTGCCAAGCGCAATTTTCACATTGTCAATTACATTGAACAGTTCGTGCATCTTCTTCCCGCAAACAAGCCTCAGGTTGTCGTGCATATCGATGAACGCCACGGTGTTGTCGCCAACCCAGAAGTTGACGTCGTCGCCGACAATGATGTCGGCAATCTCGTACACCTGGCCGTCGATGTAGATTGACAGGTAGTGCTTGTTTGTGTCGATGAACGCCACAATGCTGTCGCCAACCATAAAGCGCCCTGCAAAGCCCGAAAGCAGACGCCTGTTGCCTTGCTCGAAAACGTAGAGTTGTGAGCCAACCTGGAAGGTGAACAGGTTGTCGGTTATGGTGAAACTTGATACAGAGGGCGATACGTTGTACTGAATGTGGTTGGCATAGGCTTTGAGCGAACCGCCATTGTCAATGTAGGCCACGCAACTGCTTCCCACGGCAAACGACCGCACTTCCTGAAACTCGAGTTGGCGGAATGTGCCGTCGTCGAAGACCACAAAATGCTTGTCATAGTCGGTGAATGCGCCAAGCGATTGACACATAGCCGATTGCATCGTCAGTAGAAGCAGTATTGTCAGTATGGTTCTGTTCATTTTCTGGCGTTTATTCCCTTATGACTTTCACTTCGCCGTTGCGACCAATCTTCACAATGCCCGAAGCCTTGTGTTTGGTGGTGTCGTCCTGTCGGTGTTGCACCACATAGTCCACGCTGTCTATAATCTTTTGGTCGATTTGGTCGAAGCAGGCTGGTGCAGGCTGACCGCTTATGTTTGCCGATGTTGACACAATCGGCTTGCGGAAACGCTGAATGAGCGTGGGGCAGAAGTCGTCGGTGGCAACGCGGATGCCTACGCTTTGGTCTTCGGCATTGACAACGTTGGTGGCAAGGTTTTTGGCCCCCTCGAAAATCACCGTCAATGGTGAGGTGGCAAGGTCGATAAGGTCAAGTGCGACGTCGGGGACAATTTCCACATACGACGATATGCGGTTGGCGGAGTCGACAAGCACAATCAGCGATTTGTTGTCGGCGCGTTGCTTAATCTCGTAGATGCGTTTCACGGCTTCGGCGTTGGTGGCGTCACAGCCAAGTCCCCAAATGGTGTCGGTGGGGTAGAGTATCACGCCCCCGTTGCGTAGCACCTCGAGTGCCTTGTTTATGTCTTCAGTCATTTCAAAATCAGTTTTTCAAAGTCGTCATTTCAAAGTATAAGTTTGAAATGCCCAAAGTTACGCATTTAGCAAATGCTTTGACGTTTTGTGCCGATTCATTTTTCAGCGTAACTAAAAAAATGTGGAAAACTCGATGCGTGGCACGTTGGCGCGTGTTGGGTAAAAGGCTATTTTTCTACGTTCGTTTTTGAAAGGATAGGAATAATGCAATATATTGTAATAGAGGGGAATATTGGTGCTGGCAAGTCTAGTTTGGTCGATTTGCTGTCGAAGGATACGGGAGCGCGCGTGGTGCTTGAGCAGTACGCCGACAATCCGTTTCTGCCAAAATTCTATTCCAATCCTGAAAAGTACAGTTTCCCGCTTGAACTGTCGTTTTTGGCTGGACGCTATCGTCAATTGAATGAGAAGGTTACGCAACCCGACTTGTTCCAGACGCTTACCATAGCCGACTATTATTTTGTCAAGTCGCTGATTTTTGCCCGCATCACATTGGGCGACGATGAATACAACCTTTACCGCCAACTTTTTGACATTATCTGGCAAAGCATTCCAATGCCGTCGCTGTATGTCTATCTTCACTCGTCGGTGGATAGGGTGATGCGGAATATCAAGATGCGCGGACGCGAATACGAGCAGAATATCGACCCCGAGTACCTGAAACGTGTCCAGCAGAGTTACCTTGACTATTTCAAGACTGCGAGCCGTTTCCCTATTGTGGTGATAGACACTACAAATCTTGATTTTGTGCACAATGCCGATGATTACCAAAAGGTTAAGTCCGCTATCTTGGACCACGAATATCCTAACGGGGTGACGTACTTTTGATAATTGAGAATGCAGAATTAAAAGCCAAAGGCCAACGGCTAACAGTCAACGGCAAAAGTCTAAATTTCAAATGAAAAACTCTATGTTAACTCTGAGCAACTCTGTGTTAACTTTAAGTTACACGGAGAACCACAGAGAAGACATAAGTGAGTGAAATGATTAACGATTAGTGGTTAATATTCACAATTGAAATACAACGAACTTAAAACTTATAACGTACAGCGTACAACTTTCCCCTTCCTATTTCTGAACCTTGCCGATAATCGACATCAGCACGTACACAATCACTATTGCTGGAATGGCGCCAAACTGCATAGTGGCTATCAGCAGAACGCAAATGGCAAGGAAGATGTAGCGGATTTGGTTGCCCTTGAATCCCCAAGTCTTGAATTTAAGTGAGAACAACGGCAATTCGCAGATTAGCAGAATCGACATTACAAGCGAAAGCGGAATCATCACTTCAGGTGTGATGATGTATTGAGCAAACCAGCCGTCGGCATTGTATTTCATGATGAAAGGCATTGATGCCCAAATCATTGCGTTGGCAGGAGTTGGCAGTCCGATGAACTTGTCGGTCTGGCGCTCGTCGATGTTGAATTTTGCCAGACGCAGGGCTGAAAATCCTGCCATAATGAAAGGCAGAAGGCAAAGCAACATTGTGCCGAATGGCAAGTTGGCAATGTTTTCGCCGTTTGTATTAAGATGTTGGCTTACAAGCATAAATGCAATTGCCGAAGGCGCAACACCGAAACTGATGTCGTCGGCAAGCGAGTCGAGTTCCTTGCCAATGGCCGAGGGAGCGTGCAGTGCGCGGGCGGTCATTCCGTCGAAGAAGTCGAACACGGCGGCGATGAGAATGAACAAGCCAGCCAATGTGAGGTTT
>CALABN010000306.1 GCA_937885735.1 uncultured Bacteroidota bacterium
TACTCGATAAAAATTCAAAAATCTCTCGAAATCAATTTATAGAACCCACCTTAATACAGATTTACTATGAATGTTAAAGTTGGCGACAAAGTCAGGTTTTTGAACGACGTTGGCGGAGGAACAGTTGTCAAGGTTATTGACAGATACAAAGTTATGGTTTTGAACGATGACGATTTCGAAGTGCCAGCCCCTATGAGCGAACTGGTTGTGATAGAATCGTCGGCCGACAACCGCCTGCGCGACAACAACGGCGACGAGCCGAAACCAAAGAAAAAGACTGCCGAACCATCAAGCCGAGGCACCGACGACGATGATGACGAAGAAGATGAAACGGCGCCACTATCGCTCGACGACATCTTCTACCCTGCCGTAGTCAATGACAAGGCCAACGCCGACTTCCTGAGCGAATACCTTGCCTTTGTGCCCAAAGGCGCCAATCAGGGATTCGACATCTATCTTATAAACGACAGCAACTACAACGTGCTATACAGCATCATCGCCACCGACGCCGACGAGCGTAGCGAATCGGAAGCCGTGGGCGTGCTCGAAGCCAACACCAAGGTGCAGGTTTCGGCCCTTTCGATGGATTGGGTGAACATAATCCCCGCCTACACCCTACACCTGTCGTTCTACAAGAAAGGCGAATTCAAGATTAAGGAACCTATTTCAAAGACCATAGAACTGAATCCTGTCAAGTTCTACAAGGAGACATCGTTCCTGAAAAACGACTTCTTTGACGAAAAAGCAATGATGATTGCCATTATCGACGAAAAGGCGTCTGCCGATTCAATCGAAAATATGTCGGACAAGGAGTTCAAGAAACTGCTGTCGGAAAAGAAAAAAGGCGAACGTGACGAACATAAGGATTTTAAATCGGCGAAAGCCAACCAATCGCAGATTGTTGAAGTGGACCTGCACATTCACGAACTGCTGGACGATTTCCGCGGATTGAGCAACGGCGAAATGCTTGAAATACAGATGAAGAAGTTCCGCGAAGAACTTGACAACGCAATGCGCAAAGGCGTCAAGAAGATTGTGTTCATTCACGGCGTCGGCGCAGGCGTGCTGAAACTCGAAATCCGCAAGGAACTGGACCGTATGAAGAAGAAACTCGACTACCAGGACGCATCGTTCAAGGAATACGGCTACGGCGCAACCTTGGTGAGAATTTTCTAATTTTTTGATAGAAATTTACTTTTTAGATGAATGGCATAGGAAGTACCATGACTACTTGTTTGAGCGAAGTATCCCTGACGAGAAAGGTCGTACTCATTATCTCCATAAACGTCTGCGCAGTGCATATCTTAGCCTCTATCGCAATATGGGTAATTTGTGGATTTGGTATGACTACATAGAATTAGGCATCCCTAATACCAACAATGGAATAGAGGCTTTATTTACTGACTTAAAAACAAAGCTCAGGGTTCACAATGGATTATCGAAAAAAAAACAGGGAGCAATTTATTGATGAATACTTTGCGCAAACCGCCACAACCCTGTGATGACCGTCATCACAGGGTTGTGGCGGTTTGCTTTTATCACCAAATTTGACCATTAGTGATTTTTTTCAATGAATTTATCACCAAATTTGACCATTAGACCCAATTATTTTTCTTACATTTACCTAGTTATTCTATTAAAAACAACAATAATTTTTATTATGAGAAAAATTTTATTAACGACCGCTTTGGCGTTTATCGTAAGCGTCCAATTGTTTGCTTTTGATTTTGAATCAGAAGGCATTTGTTACGAGATTTCAAGTGACTCAACAGTAACTGTCACCTATGAAAGTTGGAGTTCCAATTATGGGGAATTGCTAAAAACAGTAACGGATATTGTAATACCAGCTTCAGTAACCAATGAAGGGAAAACATATTCTGTTACTTCAATTGGCGGTTCTGCTTTTAATTATTGCACTGATTTAACTTCAATAACTATACCTTCATCTGTAACTTCAATAGAAAACAACGCTTTTTACTATTGTATCGGATTAACTTCAATTGAAATACCAAGTTCTGTAATCAATATAGCGGCAAACGCTTTTAATAGTTGTAAATCGATAACAGCAATAAGTGTTGACAAAGACAATAAAAAGTTTGATTCACGTGATAACTGCAATGCTATTATTGAGACAGAAACCAACAATCTCATATTGGGATGCAACAATACTATAGTGCCAAATACGGTTGCCGGCTTCGGCAGTTATGCGTTTAATGGTTGCAGTGGCTTGACTTCTGTCACTATTTCAAATTCGGTTACGAGCATTGGCGAGTATGCGTTCAATGGTTGTAGTGGCTTGACATCTATAACCATTCCAAATTCTGTAACAAGCATTGGCGAGTGTGCTTTTAACAGTTGTAAAGGATTAACTTCAATTGAAATACCAAGTTCTGTCGAAAGTGTTGGCGATTATGTATTCCAGTATTGTAGCAATTTGGTTTCTGTAACAATAAATAATGCTGTTATTGGAGGTGCAGAATTTGCCGCTTGCTCTAATTTGGAGTCAGTAACATTTTCAGACGCATTAGTCAATATAGGTAGCAATGCATTTGCCGATTGTTCAAGCCTATTGGCAATCAACTTGCCAAATTCATTGACAGAAATAGGGAATGCCGCATTTGATGGATGTAAGAAGCTGTCATCAATAATCATACCAAGTTCATTGACCAATCTTGGATCCAGGGCGTTTTATGGATGTAATGCTTTGGATTCAATAGTTGTATCTGAAGGCAACAAAAAATACGATTCACGTAATAAATGCAATGCTGTCATCGAGACAGAAACCAATCGATTAATCTTGGGTTGTGGCAAGACAGTGTTGCCAAATTCGGTTGCAAGCATAGGTAGTTATGCTTTTGTAGGATCAGCAAGCCCTGTAGAATACGAGGGAGCAACATATATGTCTTGCAACGGCAATCCATATTATGCTTTAGTAAAGGCAAGCAGTACTCGTGCCGAGCAGATTACCATTAACGAAAGGACAAAAATAATATGTGGTGGAGCCTTTGCTTCTTGTTATAATTTGACATCGATTGTCATACCGGATTCGGTAACTAGTCTTGGTAACAATGCCTTTGAAAGCTGTAGCAATATGACCTCAATAGTATTGCCAAATTCATTGTCGATAATTAACAATTATGCATTTTACGGATGTTCAAAGTTGGATTCAGTTGAGATTCCAAATACAATTTCCATTATTGGCGCAGGTGTATTTAGGTCTTGCAAAGCATTAACGTCGATAGTCATACCTAATTCAGTAACAGAAATTGGGGAGGAAGCGTTTGCTTTCTGTTCCAAACTGAAGTCTGTTTCCATACCAAATACCGTCACTAAAATTGGAGATGGTGCATTTAACAGTTGCTACGAGTTGTCATCAATTTCTTTGCCAAATTCATTGCTAAGTTTAGGCCATTTGGTTTTTGGTGGAACATACATTGATTACGAAGAATATAACGATGGTTGTTATTTAGGTGGCAAGGACAACGAATACCTTGTTTTTATGAAACCTAAAAAAAGCACTGCAAAAGAAATCATCATTAACGAACGCACAAAGGTCATTGCGTTTGGTGCCTTTTCGGAATGTACAGGTTTGGAATCTGTTAGTTTGTCTGATTCATTAGCAAGCATCAGTAATTCTGCATTTAATGGCTGTTCTGCCTTGACATCAATAAAAATCCCTGAGACAGTGGCTTTCATTGGCGACAGTGCTTTTAAAAATTGTTCTGGAATCAAGTCATTCACCGTTGGCGCCAAAGAGCCAATAAAGGTCAGCGACAACTGTTTTATGGGAATGAATCTGTCCGAAATAGAACTATATGTTCCTGCTGGCACAAAGGAAAAATATCAGGTGGCTGACGTTTGGAAAAACTTTAATGTCAAGGAACAGGTATATTTCGTGTCGTGGGTAGTTAATGGGGAAGTTGTCGCCACTGATACAGTTGGATATGGAGCAAAGCCACAGTTTAATGGCACATTGCCTGAAGAAGGCGTATTTATGGGATGGACATCCAATGTTGAAGGATGGACTGCCGAAAGCACCGTGACAAGTGACGTGGTGTTTACTGCTGAATTCCGTTACACTGTAACTTGGATTGTCGACGGGCAAACAATATTGACAGACACTCTGGAGCTAGGTGTAAAACCAGTTTATGCAGGTTCAACTCCAACCAAGGACGGCTATACTTTTACAAGCTGGAAGGCTGACATTGATGGTTGGACATCAGAAAGCACTTTGTCTGGAAATATGACATTCACTGCAGAATTTACGGAGAATGTTGGCATCGACGATGCTGAATCTTCTTTGGACATTTTTGCTTACGGGAATACAATTGTCGTAAGGAATGCCCAAAGCGTAATCAGCGTATATGATGTTAATGGCCGTTGCATAAGAACAGAAAACAATTTTGACGGCATAACGGAAATGCAAATGCCAAATCAAGGCTTTTACATTGTAAAAGTGGGCAATATTTCGAAACGAATAGTATTGCAATAAAACATCTGTTGCAATATGGCATTAAAAGGGCGCAAGTCATTGCGCCCTTTTTTGTGTCAGATGTCTATTACTGAGTTCTATATGTTGTATAAATAAATTTAGAATTGTGGCAAGTTGTTACTGTGAGTCAGAATTCAAGTGCCGTTATACTTTATAGCCACAAATAGACATCTCTTCAACCACATCAAAACGATTTATGGTATGAAAAGAACATAAGACATTGACAGTTTCAACCTATAAAAGTGAAACTTTCGAAGCTCAAATAAACAGAATTAATGGATAAGCAATCAAACCGCAAATTCTACAAAAACCTGTCGTAGAATTCGTTGAACGCGTCCATATAGGTTTCTGGCGAC
>CALABN010000307.1 GCA_937885735.1 uncultured Bacteroidota bacterium
TTTGAAAATGCTGAATTTGTCGCCAGCATCAATGACATATGTGTCATCATAAGTTTTTACCGTATCCTTAAACGGCAACTGGTATGCTCCAATTCTATAATTGGTTTGCTTTTCGTTGTTTGTATTGACTTCGTGCAAATTAGTAACCAACAAGTTAGATGTAATGACAAAATCGCCTGTATCAGGAAGGTTGATGTTTTCCGCGAAATCGAAATCGAATGGTTTTTCGCCAGTAATCTCCACTCCTTCTCCTAAAGTAATAGGTATTTGTTTTGAATATCCATTTGTGTTGAACGATGCTATAAAATCCGTTCCTTCTGGAATTACATCAAGGCTCTTCACAGAAATCCTGCCCCAAACCTCAACATTTGTTTCCTCAGCACAACTATTGACTGCACCACTAATAATGTCTAGCTCGAGATCGTAAGTAGTCAGCATGATAGTATCAGTTGTAGTACAACCATATTCATTAGCAATTTTCACATAAATAGGACTTGTTCCCATATATGGCAATTGCAATGACTGACTGTTGGCACCATTGAACCATGCGTAATTTGCCATTCCCATAGGCGCATTCAATACAATGGTATCAGGTTGTGTAGAATATATATCCTCACCCAAACTAAATGCAGCAGGATTTGGCAATTGATCAATCTTTGTCACCACAGTGTCGTTTTCATGATTTCTGTCCTTATTCCAATCAAGCCAAACCTTCAATGAATAAGTTTCGTTGGAAGTGAAATTCAACTTTGACGGGACAGAAACTGTTGTTTTTTCACCCACAACAAACTCACTTGTCAAAGTGTATGGACACAATTGCGGTTCTCTGTCATTAACCTGTATCATGAATGGCAGCACTTCTCCTGCATCAATATTGTCGTAACCGGTGTTTGAAAGAGTAAATTTGACCATGTCACATGATGTTATATCACATACATTAATTGGTGCAGTTATTTCATCAATGCTGAGATCGACTGCTACAATTGTCACAACTGCCTTTGCGAACATTCCGCTTTCATCAATTTGCGATTCGTCATAGCACCCGTGCTCACTTGTAACAACAACGGAATAATCTTTGCCTTCTGTTTCTGTAATTTGGAATTTTTGCTCCCGTTGATTATCATCTTCATTCCATTTATATGACGAGAAACCTGGTCCAGCATCCAGCACTACCGTATCTGCAGCCAGCGTAAAAATGGTATCTGACTCAAAAGCAATCTTTTCTACACCCCAAACTGAAATGTTCTCAAATATGAAATCATTGTCCCTGTTCAGTTCGTGTTCAGGATTGATTTTCACACTGACTGAATACTTGCCCACTGCAGGCATATCCATTTTAGTGTTGAATGTATGCTCATAATACTCACCTGGTGCGACATCATAAGCCAATGTGATGATTTCCTTAAATGTGACACCATCAATAGTTATCGTTGCAGGCATCTTGTAACCTGCCGCAAATGTATTGTAACCAATATTTTGCAAGCTGATTGTAATGTCATTGCCAGATATTGGAAAACATTGGTCAATTGGCGAGACCAGTTCTATCAATGCCCAATCATTTGTCACGACAAGGACTTGGTCATACACAGTTGCGCAATTATGCTCGTCGGTGACGCCAACTGTATACAACTGAGTTTGTTCGCCATCGATCTGGTAGGTATTTTTTCCAAAAACCGACGACTCATTTTGCCAACTATAAGAAGCGCCATCTATCAACTCGGTGACCAATTCAATTGATGTCGGATTATCCGTCAAAATACTATCAACCATAACATTGTCAACCTCAATATCGGCTTTAGGCAAAGGCCATATGGTCAGATTGCCCAATGTTGCCGTATCGTTACCATGATCAATATCAGCGGTTGTTGTCAAAGTGAAGAACGATATTTTCTGAACACCGTCAAATTGGAAATTTGGCTGTTTCTTGAATTTATAATCGAATGTATATTGAGCATTCAAGTCACTAGTCAGCACGGTATCTTCAGAATACACGAACTTGACACTGTCCTCGTCAAGCATTTCGTAGCAAATCGATATTTTTTCACCTTGCTTCACAGCGTATCCACTTGAATAATTCTTTACAGTGACTGATATGTCATTAAATGCGTTGCTATTACAGAATTTGTCGTCACCGCTTATGCCATCAACAGAAGCAACACCTACATCAGTTGTTGATTTGATGACATTAATTTGTGACGTTGATTCACAATCATTGTCATTTACCACTTTGATTGAATACACATACGAGTCTGAGCCATCAGGGAATGGATTTAGTTTTCTCAGCACCCTGCTATGCCCGCCATCAGCGTCGGCAGGCACAGTGCCATTATTGTCATACCATTCATAACTCTTGAAATTTTTACCATCAGACTGTTGTCCGCCATCCAAAGCGTAATCAACCGGATTCAATGTGCCAATGTCGGGGCCAAGAGTGTATGTCGGTTCGCCTTTTACCGTAGCCGCCCCCGTAAATGAATCGTTATTTGTTTTATTGTTTTTGGCATTGAACAGCAATGTGTCGCCTTTGACATTTGTAGTGGCCACCATATTATATGTCTTCTTGTTCCACATATTCACCTTTTCAGTGAATGTGAAATCTGCTGTTCCACCAACAGGAATTGCCTGATTTTGTGCCAACAGGAAAGTGTCAGTCAAAGTAACCTTTTCGTTTATTACTACGCTTGCTATCAAGCTATCGGCGCTTGTAATCTTCCTGTTGCCGTAGTTCTTGATGCTAATTGTAACAGGTTGTTCTTTTCCCAACAAGCAGGCATCTACAGGATTTACTATGGCAACCACACCGGCATCTACAGGGGACTCATATACCTTGACATTGTCTATGGCAAAACCTTCGTAGCCTTCTGACTCCTGCGAAGCGAACACAAAACGGAATTTCACGCTATTTTGCCCTGCCACTTCATCAGGAAGGATTTGCTGACAGTGTTTCCATCCAAAATCGCCAGTCCAACCATAAACATTGAGAGCATCTATTGGATCTTCAGTGTTATACCAACTTAATTTCTCATAACTTGTTTCAAAAGGGACAACTTTCCATGTTTTACCATTATCGATTGAATAGCAGAAAGTCAAGCCATCGGTTGAAGTTGAATTGCCTTTTAGCATAAAGTCGACAATCGGTTTTTGAATATTTGTCATATTGAAACATGGACTTTCAAGCCAAGACGAATCATTTTTGGGATATTCACCAGAAAGATTAGTCACCCAGCAGCGAGAGCCTGAATATGCCGATGAAATCTCGTTTCCAGACGGTTTCCCATGTTGCCACGTTTTATTGGCACCATAGCAAGTCCAATATCCATTGTCAATTTCAAAATTCTCGGCATAAGGCAAATCAAGATAAGGCAACGACAAGAAGTTCATATCCATCAAGTTGTTACGAGAATCCTCATCTATATCATTACCTTCGGTGTCTTTCAAGGCAATCTTAACTATTATGTTGTGTTCACCCAACGCGCTGAAATCGGCAAGCGTTTTAAATGTATATGCGCGTTCTGCATCGCGAAGCAAGACATCGGAAATCGTCTCGTCAACCCATGAGTTCCCATCGACAGAGTAACTGACAACATAAGGACTTTCAATATCGTTATATCCGACATTCTTAATTTTTATCGAAACTTGTTCCTGATTGGAAAATCCACAATCGGTATGCGGAGTCAAAATATCGGTTATTGCGGCATCATAATAAACAAAAGTTCCCGTCAAAGCCACATCATCAATATTCCAACCACTATAATACAAGCCACTACCAGTAGGGCCCAGCGTGAATTTTAAATTGACATTATGCTTTCTATCGGCCATTTTGTTCAAATTCAAATTTTGGAACTGCCATTCATTATCTTGAACGACTGCACTATTTGACCATATACTCTGCCATGTGCCACCTCCATCAGTACTGATCTTTATGCTGGCGGTATCCATTCCTGCAATATTCAACCAACGATAGAATTGAAGACTGATATCCTTGTAATAATAGCAATCAAACGACTTTGTCGTCGCAGAATACTGATCCTTTTTAATGAACATCTCGTACGAGCCAAGATGTTCGCCTATACCTGTCAAGTCCGTACCTATAATAAATGTACCACTATGTGCACTTGTTGGATCAGCATTACCACCCTGTTCCAAACCAAGCCCCAAGGCATTTCCGCGTTCAAACTCTTCCTCTAAAGTCCAAATTTCATTCGACTTGTCGGCGTTCTCAAAGTCGTCAAAAAAGATTGACTCACAAATAACGCGGTTGCCGGCAGGATCCAAATCATATGAAGGATAAGTGCGCCCGCCAACATTCAACGAGTTGGCCTCAACCATAAAATCGACAATGTTGTTTCGCATATCGTGATTAACGTCCTCCTTTATATCACAAGCCACCCACAAATATTCCACGCCAGCATTCAATTCAAAATCAATGTTATTAAACGTGACATATCCATTCGCACCAACAGATGATGTAGCCAACAACCGATCTGTTTTAAAATATTCATCATTAGTGTAATATAGTTTTACACCATTTGTCGTGACTGATTTTGCTGTCTGCATCAAAGCCTTTACCTTAAACGAATTAAGCATCAAAGCTCCACTATTACCATAGACAGGAATTCTTAAACGCAAAACAGCAATGTCGCTGGCTCCGGTAGGAATTGAATTGGTTGTTGCAGTAGTTGCAGTAACACTACCCAAATATTTGTTTGTAATCTGAGTTTCCTTAATCACAATGTCATCAACACAACATCCATGACCTATTGTCTTTGCTTTTCCTAAAAAGCCTATCTGCACCTTCGGCTTCAAACATATGCCTTCAGGCAAAAACAACGAATCACAACGCCAAGGTTCAACTGCATCAGTAGCTTTGGAATAATTTTTAACTTCAATCCATGACGACGTATCGGCTTGTTCAAGTATTCTATAGCAAAGAGTTATTTCAAAGTTGTCCTCCTGCGATTCTAACATATCCTTAAACTGCGAATACCAAAAAGACAATTGCGGTTTATGCGCATTGCTGAAATCGATAACAGGCGAAACCAAATAAGTTTGATAGGTGCCCTCCATTGACGTCTTATGGAACAGAGCATTATAATCACCACCATGTGCAAATGATGGCGCACCAGGTCCCGAGCCTGCCGGGGTTCCTCCACCACTCCTGACTTCCCATTCCTTATTACCATATCTGAACACTGACTTCCAACCTTCAGGCATACCGCCGTCATTTTCAAAATCTTCCGAAAAAATAATTTCACCTTGCCCGAATGAATTTGCCACAGCAAAAACAAACATAAACAGAAAAAGATATCTCATAGGCATATACTATAAAATTGATTCCACAAAGATAATCAATAGGCGTTTTACACATATATTAATGTAATGATTTTCGACCACGTATTTTTACAGGTTAATCAAAAGATTTAAAGAACCATTGAAAACACCATTGACAAAAACAGCCATCGATGCCAATGGAATCAGGCGTTAGATTATCTTTGCCTATGAATCGTGCTTGAAAAACAGCACACATTCACAGAAAACATATGAACACCAACTTACTGAAAGACATTAAAGTAATAGCGTTCGACGCTGACGACACATTGTGGGACAACGAACCATTCTTCATGAATGTTGAAAAAGAAATGTGCAAAATCCTTGCACCTTTCGGTGATGAAAAAACAATATCGGAAAGTCTGTTCAAGACTGAAATGGCCAACATGGAAGACTATGGCTACGGCGCCATGGCTTTCACTCTCTCACTTGTGGAAAATGCCGTGAAAGTAAGCAAGGGCAGAGTGCCAGCCGATGACATAGCTAAAATTGTGGAACTCGGCCGTTCACTGCTTCACTTGTCGGCAAAGCCACTCAAAGGTGTAGCGGAAACCATCAGCAAACTCAAATCGTGTGGCAAATACCGTCTTGCAGTTCTTACAAAAGGCGAACTACTGACTCAAGAACACAAACTTCAACGTTCGGGACTGCTCCCCTACTTTGACAAGTGCATAATAGTAAGCGACAAGAAGGAACAGCAATACCGCGACCTCTGCAATGAAATGAACATATCTGCATCGGAACTGCTCATGGTTGGGAACTCACTGAAATCCGACATATTGCCAGCACTCAACATTGGTGCGTGGGGCGTACACATTCCTTATGAGGTAATGTGGCAACACGAAGTCATAGACGACTTCAACCACGACAAAATGTTCCAAATAGAGCAATTCGAAGACATCCTTAAACTTTTGGATACAAAAACAGCTGAATAAAACTGTAGAAAAGCTTTCTCAATTTATTACGCCGAACATTTCCCTAATGGGAATAAACGAAGACTCCGTCAAACAAAAAAGAGTCCCGACAAATATCGGGACCCTTTTATATCCAGCCTATATGACTGAAATATTGTCAATTTCATCAATCACCACCTACTTGATCAGTTGGTTCCGCAACAGTATCCGACTCAACCTCAACAGGATTGCCGGCATCTGCCGATCCCGCAAATTGCATACATTTATCGTAACATTCCTTGCAGACAGTTGGCACGGAATACAGCAAAGCTGATGCATCGGCATCGCGCCCTTGAGCCTTGAGCGACTGGGCACGTGAAATCACAAAATCACACTGCGAATTGTAGAATTCAAGTATTTTGTTCTGTCCCTGCACAACAAATGTCTTGAATTGACCTTTCTTCGGATCAAGATTCTTGATGGCATTGGCGTATGCCTTGCTCTCATTTTGTCCGACGCCCTTCACATCAACCGAAGTTTGGCTAAAGACATTGCCACTTGTGTTATCAACAACATACATATTGATTGTCAACGACAAGGAATGCATTGATGGCGCAGTTGCTGTCAAATCCTTGCTCAACACGTCGATGGTGCTTCTGATAGAAAACATTGGATTTTCACCTTCGCTCGCCAATCCGTTAAGCACGCATATCTGACGAATCTTGCTTATCAACATATTTTTGGCATTGACTGGCATATTAATATCATCGACCACAGGTGCCAATGCGATACGCGACGCATCATCAGACTTTCCCTGATTGTTCTGGGCTTCAGATGACAATGAAATAGCCAATCCAGCCACAAGAATCAACATAAACCGTTTCATAGCCAACAATTTTATTTTTCACCAATAACAAGCCAAGCCTCTCCCAAGCCTCGCATATACACTTTCGACTCGAGATTGAACGGCGCTTCGGAAAGAAACTTCTTAAGATTATTAACATAAGTAACCTTAAATTCTTTTTCAAAGCAAGTTGACATAAACTTACAATCAAATGCACGATTATGATTCTTGCTATATTCTTTTTTTAGATGCTCATAG
>CALABN010000308.1 GCA_937885735.1 uncultured Bacteroidota bacterium
GAAGACAACCTACGCTCTGTAGGAGCAAAAGCATTAAAAACGCAATGATGTAAAACATCATCACCATGCCGGACGAGGTGAGAAGAAACGGCAGAAAAATACGTCGGCTGGTCGCAAGCCGTTATTTATCAACACCTTGCTCGACACGAACGTAGTTCCCCACACACATACAATGGCAAATGCAAGAATATGGACAAGAATGTTTCTGTTGGTCGACATTTCAAAAACAGATTACTGTTGGCTGCGTTTTGCCAATACCTTCTCCAATGCAACAGCAAGCTGGTCAGGGCACGATGTTGGCTTCATTCCGCAGCGAATGCCCTTCAAACGTCCAACAACCACTTCCGCAGACATTCCTTCCACAAGGCTGGAAATTCCTTGCTGATTGCCGTTACAACCACCAAAATACTGGACATTATGGACGATTCCATCATCATCAACCTCAAAATCAATTTGTTGACTACAAGTTCCTATCGTTTTGTATCTATATTTCATAGCATATTTTTTTTGGCAAAAATAAACCTTGACACAATATTTCAATAATAAAAATAATGGACTTTAACACCCGCAGGCAAAATCAATGGACATTTCGGCTCAAAGCCAAACTGCCGTGCCTTGACATCATTTATCACACATTTATAATATTAGTATAGGCTCTAACGATGAAAAAAGTAATTTTACAAAACGCGAAACTGACTTTAGCACGCTTTTTGTTAAAGTCCATGCGTCGATTGACGTTCAACGCCAATTCAACGGATTTTTCTAATGAAATAACAAGAAATACAAACCATACAAAGTTATGAAAGGACTAAAAATCATTGTCTTGGCCAAGCAGGTACCCGATACCCGCAACGTAGGCAAGGACGCAATGAAGGAAGACGGGACAATAAACCGTGCCGCCTTGCCAGCAGTCTTCAATCCTGAAGACCTTAACGCCCTGGAACAAGCATTCAGGCTGAAGGAACAATTCCCCGAATCAACCATCTCAGTTGTCACTATGGGATTGCCAAAATCAGCTGAAATAATACGCGAGGCACTCTATAGAGGCGCAGACAATGGATTTGTCATAACCGACCGTTCGCTTGGCGGTGCCGACACGCTGGCCACATCATACACTCTTGCACAGGCAATCAAGAAGATAGGTGATTACGACATTATTCTCGGCGGACGCCAGGCCATTGACGGCGACACCGCTCAAGTTGGCCCGCAAATTGCCGAGAAACTTGGACTTACCCAGGTCACTTACGCCGAAGAAATCATTTCTGTCAATCCTGAAAAGAAGAAAATAGTAATCAAGCGCCACATCGACGGCGGAGTAGAAACAGTAGAGGCACCGCTCCCGCTGGTTGTCACCGTCAACGGAAGCGCCGCTCCTTGCCGACCACGCAACGCAAGGAACATTATGAAATAAAAAAAAGAAACTATCAAGGCTGAGCGTCCTGCCGATGCTCCAGCGCCCGACAAGCCATTCCTAGACATCACACAATGGGGCGCCGACGACATCTGCGCCGACCCATTGCAAATTGGCAAAGCCGGCTCGCCGACAAATGTCAAGGAAGTCGTGAACATCGTCTTTAAGGCCAAGGAATCGAAAAGGCTGACAAGTTCCGATGCCGACATCGAGAGCCTGGTAGTTGAAATGTTGAACGAAAAACTGATTGGCTGATGAATAACGTATTTGTATACTGCGAAATAGAGGGCGCACTAGTAAAAGACGTAGCACTTGAACTTCTTACCAAAGGACGCAAACTTGCCAACACGCTCGGCGTCAAGTTGGAGGCGGTAATTGCCGGAACAAGACTTGACGGCGTTGAGAACCAAGTCATCAAATATGGTGTCGACAAAGTGCACATTTTCGATGCCGAAGGATTGTTCCCATACACGTCAAATCCACATACAGCATTGGTTGTCAACCTTTTCAAGGAAGAAAAGCCACAAATCTGCCTGATGGGCGCCACCGTCATCGGACGCGACCTTGGGCCACGCGTCAGTTCGGCACTTCACAGTGGCCTTACTGCCGACTGCACCGAACTTGAGATTGGCGACTTCGATATGAACGTCAAGAAAAATGACGGCTCTTTTGAAAAAAAGCATTTCGAACAGCAACTATACCAGATTCGTCCCGCTTTCGGAGGCAACATTGTTGCAACTATCGTCAATCCCGAACACAGGCCACAAATGGCAACCGTACGCGAAGGCGTAATGAAAAAGGAAATCTTGGACGAGAACTACCAAGCCGAAGTCATTCGCCACGACGTGGCTAAATATGTGCCACAAACCGAATACGTTGTCAAAGTCATCGACCGCCACGTCGAGCAAGCCAAGCACAACCTTAAAGGCGCATCAATAGTCATTGCAGGTGGCTACGGCGTAGGCTCAAAAGAAGGATTCGACAAACTTTTTGAACTGGCCAAGGAACTCCACGCCGAAGTAGGCGCAAGTCGTGCCGCAGTTGATGCCGGATGGTGCGACCACGACCGCCAAATCGGGCAGACCGGACTCACAGTCCGCCCCAAAGTGTACATCGCTTGCGGAATATCCGGACAGATACAGCACATTGCAGGAATGCAGGACAGCGGAATCATCATCTCCGTCAACAGCGACCCCGACGCTCCAATCAACAAGATTGCCGACTACGTAATCACCGGCACCGTTGAAGACGTTGTGCCAAAACTCATCAAATACTACAAGCAGAACTCAAAATAGATGGGCATACATTAATTTTAAAGAACAACTATGGCTAATTTTTATTCCGACGTAAAGGAAATCAAGTTTGAGATTGAGAATAGTCCTCTCATGGAGCGTATTGTTGAGTTGAAGGAGCGCAACTACGCTGACAAAGACGAGTTTGACTACGCTCCTCAGGACCTTGAGGATGCTATGGATTCATACGACCGCGTGCTCGACCTCACAGGTGAAATCGCAGCCGAGATTATCGCCCCTAACGCCGAGGATGTTGACGCAGAAGGCCCTCACTGCGAGAATGGCCGCGTACGCTACGCAAGCAAGACTTACGAGAACCTTGACGCTACTGTTAAGGCTGGTCTCTGCGGTGTTACAATGCCTCGTCGTTACGGAGGTCTTAACTTCCCTAACACAGTATATACAGCAATCAACGAGATGAT
>CALABN010000309.1 GCA_937885735.1 uncultured Bacteroidota bacterium
TCCTCGAGACTCATCCAAATCCGGCCGTGGCAAAGTCTGATGGCGCAAATATGCTTAAACTCGACTATCTTGAATCGTTGCTCAAGAAATTGGTCGTTATACGCAAGGCTGTAAATAGTATAAAGTGACAGTGAAATGAATTCTGGCAAGAGTCTGTTTTGGTTGCTTCGTCGAAAGATTGTATATCCAATAATGATTGGTGTGTTGCTGATTTTGTCAATTGGCATCAGCCGTTCGTTTGTGGATAACAAGAAAATGCAGGACCGTATGCAGACTGACTTGAATAACGAATTGCGGTCTTTTGTCGAGTTGCAGTATTTTGCATTGCATCAAATTGAAATCCCATTGGATGCCAGTCTTAAAAACTATTGCGAAAAGATGCGCAATGGCGTTTTTGCCAAGACTGCCAATATTGAAAATGCCGATTTGAAAAAGGTGATGGTTGACGAAGGTATGGATACTTCTTTGTGTAACCTATTTATAATCAATCGGAATGGGATAGTTGTCAATACAACCAACGCACCTGATTTATTTGCGGATTTCACCACGTTTGGTCCATCGCACATTTCCTATCTGAATGAACGTTTCAAGAATATGGACTTTGGAGTGCCATCGTTCTTCTTTGATAGTGGCAATGGCAGATATGTTAAATATTGCTATATGCCCACTCTTGACGGCAAATACGTAATTGAGATTGGTGCATATTCGCCTATGGCGGATGCGGTTTATTCTTATGTGTCCGATTTTATGAGTCAGAAGACGGCGCAGTATGCGAATGTCATCGATATTAATCAATATGCACTTACAACCAAGCCTAAATCGTTCAATATCAACAAGCAATTTCCACAGGAACACCATCGACTATTATACGAAATGCAGGAAAAAGGAGAGGTGTCGGTTGTAAAAAAAGTTGAAGGGGAACGTTTTAGATACACATATTTATATCTCGATTGCATAGTCAATAATCATATTTATAAAGGTATAATAATAGGCGTAGTAAGTAATGTGGATTCATTCGGACTGCTGATGAATGCCGAGCAACTGATACGTATGTTGTTGATTTTGATTATCTTGTCTTTGATAATATTGTTTACATATTATTCTTCAGGCAAGTTGGAAAAGTCAATTGGCATTTTTGCCAACAAGGCGCAGTCTATGTCAGATGGCCTTGACAAGAAACCATTTGAGCAAAACATCGAAGTTGTTGGCGAAGTTGCTGTATTGTCGCGTTTGTCTTTGTATTACAATAAGATGCTCTCATTGGTGGAGTCGCGTGATTCTCAAATCGAGAAGCAGGCACTTGATATTTATTCCGCAAAGCGAAAGATAATCGAGATGCAGGAAATGTTACGAATGCAGAAGCAATTGGCCGAAGAAAAGATGATTGGAATGGGCGATGGTTTAGGATTCGCCTGCAACATTCAGCAGGCAATGCTTCAAAGTGTTGACTATTTGCATTCTATTTTCCCCGAATCATTTTTGTTCCTTAAGTCGATGAGTCCCATTTGTGGCGACTATTACTGGTTCTCAAAGGTTGGAAACAAAGTCATTGTTGTTGTTGCCGATTGTTCGGGACACGGCATTGATGCGTCTTTCGTGTCCGTTTTGAATGTGTCGCTTTTGAATTTCATTGTCAACACAAACCACATTGTCGATCCATTGCAGATTCTGACACGGCTTCATTCCGAACAAGATACATTGTATCGAGATGGGCTTGACAGAAGTTATGGCTATTACGGTGTCGATGTTTCAGTTTGCAGTATCGATTTGGAAAACAATACGTTGTCATTTGTTGGTGCCAACGGACGCATTATGGTTGTCAGTGATGGCATTTTGCATACATACAAGGGCAATGATGTTTCTTTTGGTAGAAATTTTAATGATAATCAGGATGTTATAAGTGCAAAAAACATCGATATTAAGCCAGGCGATGCCATTTATATGTTCACAAACGGCTATTTGGTTCAGTTTAATTCAGACGAGAGCCGAAAGTTTGGCAATGAGGCATTTTGTAATTTAATCAAGCAGATAAGCCATAAGCCAATGGAAGAGCAATTGTCCGTTCTTAACGATTTGTTGGCTGATTGGCAAGGCAATGCCGAACAAACTGATGATATTTTGGTCGTTGGCTTTAGATATTGATTCCCATACATATTTTATATATGTCCTTTGGGATAATAGTGTATTTGCTGGTTTTTAGAATATTGTCCAATGATTATTGACGTCAATACTCATAAGGAATAAAAAACAGGCGGAATTGCATCGCAGTTCCGCCTGTGCTTTTGTTGTATCAAACGATTATTTCAATTCAAATTTCACCTTGCCTTTTATGTCGGCAGAAGAAGCACCTATGATAGCCTCAAAGAAACCAGGCTCTGCCTCCCATTGTTGTTTGTTTTCGTTGTAGAACGAAAGAGCCTTGCTGTCGATTGTGAACTCAACTGTCTTTGTCTCGCCAGGTTCAAGTTTGATTTTGTCAAAGCCTTTCAGTTCCTTGACTGGACGCAAAACTGATGATTTCAAGTCGGAAATGTACAGTTGAACAACTTCGGCGCCAGCACGGTTTCCAGTGTTGGTGACGTCAACTTTTACAGTGATTTGTCCGTCGGCATTCATGGTGGATTGGCTCAAAGTAGGCTTTCCGTAACTGAATGTAGTGTAGGACATTCCGTATCCAAATGGGAACAAAGACTTGATTTTCTTTGTGTCAAGCCAACGGTATCCAACCAAAATGTCTTCCTTGTATTCTACATTTACGATAGTTCTGCTTGGCTTGCCAATGTACTCGCCAACAGAGTGGGCGCCAATGTCCTCGAGTTTTGCAGGGAAGGAGAATGGCAGTTTGCCTGATGGGTTGGCTTCACCCGAAAGAATGTCCGCAATGGCGTTGCCTGCTTCGGAACCGATATACCAGGCTTGAAGGACTGCGGGTACTTGGTCCAGCCACGGCATTGTGGTTGCTGTGCCAGTGATGTTTACTATAATCAGATTCTTGTTGGCTTTTGCCAATTCACTTATCAAATTGTTTTGTCCGTAAGGAAGTTCAAGTGATGCACGGTCGGTTCCTTCGCAGTCTTGACCGTTGCTTTTGTTCATTCCACCTATATAGAATACGTAGTCGGCTTCTTTTGCCATTGATACAGCCTCGTCTGTAAGTTCTTGTGCAGAACGCTTGTCGCCAAGCTTCTGTCCCGTTTCTATGCCGTCAAACGAAGTGATGGTGTCGCCTACGTATCCGCGGGCGAACTTGACGTTTTCTGCACCGAATCTGTTCTTTATTCCGTCGAGTGGTGATAGTTCACGCTGAACTTTCAATGATGTTGAACCGCCACCAATGGTCATCATCTTTATTGCGTTCTCGCCAACTACTAGGATTTTTGCATTCTTGTTGGCGTCAATAGGTAAAATGTTGCCATTGTTTTTCAAAAGGACAATTCCTTCGTCGGCAATCTTGCGAGCTGCGTCGGCTATGTCAGCATCCTTGCGCACGATGCACCAGTTCCCGGTTTCCCCATTTTTGTTGACCCGACATAGTGGTACGGAAAATAAGGCGAAGTACGCGACGGGCCTTGTCGTTCAGTTCCTCTGTTGTGTATTTGCCTGATTTTATGCCGTCCAAATAAGGCTTTGCCAAATAGTAATTGTCGTAGGAATTGCTTCTGCCCCAGGTCATACCACCTGTCCAGGTGCCAAATTCAAGGTCAAGCCCATATTTGACGGCTTCATCGGTGTTGTGAGCGCCACCCCAATCGGAAATTACCACTCCGTCAAAGCCCCATTCTCCCTTCAAGATGTCGCAAAGCAATGTCTTGTTGTGACAGCAGTGTTGGCCCTTGTATAGATTGTAACTGCCCATAATAGCCCAGGCGCCACCTTCGGTAACAGCGGCGTGGAACGCAGGAAGGTATATTTCACGTAGTGCGCGGTCGCTGACAATTACGTTTGCAGATGAACGATTGACCTCGAAGTTATTTAGTGCGAAATGCTTCACGCAGGCTGCCACACCGTTGCTTTGTACACCTTTTACATATTCAACAACCAGTTGCGAAGTCAGGTAAGGGTCTTCGCCCATATACTCAAAGTTGCGTCCGTTCAGTGGTGTGCGGAAAATATTGACACCAGGACCAAGCAAGACGGTCTTTCTGCGGTATAAGGCTTCTTCGCCAATGCTTTTGCCGAAAAGTTCGGCCATTTCAGGATTCCAGGTTGCGGCCAGACATGTTAGGGAAGGGAAGGCGATGCAGGAATCGCTGGTCCATCCTGCCTGGCTCCATTCATCCCATAACACTTCGTCACGGATGCCCATTGGGCCGTCGGAACACCATACTTCAGGAATTCCAAGCCTTTTCACACCTGCACTGCTGAATTTTGATTGTGCGTGCAGAATTGCAACTTTTTCTTCTGTAGTCATTCGTTGAAGGGCATCTTCCACACGTTGCTCGATCGGTTGTGAAGGGTCGAGGTAGATTGGCGTTTGTCCCAAAGATGCATTGCCTGCCAATATTGATGCAGAGCAAAGCAATAGATACTTGAGAGTTTTCATAGTGATACGTATAGTTGTGTTTGTATAATTAGTTGTTCCTTTGATGTTTGAATCCATCAATTACCAACTCCATAATTTGCTTTTTGTAAATTGCCGCTTGCGTGAGGTATTCCAAGTAATCCTTTTCTGAAGAAAGAATTTGGCAATCTTCAAAGTTGTTTTCCGATAGAGCCTTTATTGTCTTTTCTGAATATTGATTGAAGAAGTCGGCTATTTGTTGAGTCTCTTCTTCGTAGTTGTTCCATAATATGTTGAAAGACAATGTGCTCATTGTAATAAGGAATGCGGTTGATTCAAGTGTGGTTGCCAATTTGTAGGCTTCCTTGTCAGATAGTTGCCCAATAGTGAACAATGCATCGGCATAGCTTTGCAATGTGTTGATTTTTTGACTGTTGCTTGAAAAGAACGTTAGGTAGTCTTGGTTGTCGGTAACGAAATAATAGCAAAAAAAGAATGTGTTGTATGCGTTAAGTATGTCAAAGGCCAGACTATTTAAAGAATGCCAGTTTTTTTCATTTTGATTGATATTTCTGTATAGAGATTCATCTGCTGTCAAAAGGCTTTGTATGATGGCTTTATGAAAACTTTCCTTGTCTTTTTCTGCTGAATTGTTTGTGAGAACTAAAGTGCTGTCTGATGCCATGTATTTATTCACTGCGGTATTGACCCATTTATAAGCGATTCCATTTGCTATGGCATATTGCATCTCGTATATTTTCAACAGGTTGGTTTCGTACGGATCTTTGTTGTCAATAGTGTTGGTTATGGAATCTACAAATTTGTATAATGTGTTGTTTTCTGTTCCGGAAAGCCAATAGTCTGCTTTTGCAAGCTCTGCTATTCCGTCGCGTATTGGGGTGATTGTTTTGTCGTTTTGTGTGTAATTGGAATTTGTGCAACTGTATAATAGTGTAGTAAACCCCAAAATACTTAAAAGGTTTGTTTTCATATGATTAGATTTTGTTTAGGTTACCAAATTTGTGTTTTTAATGAGTCAGGCAAGTAGTATCTGTCACCAGGCTTGATGTTGAATGCCTTTGTGAATGCCTCTATGCTTGGCAAAGGGCCTTCTACTCTATATTGGGATAACGAGTGTACATCGGTTAGGGTTAGGTTTATGATGGCTTCATTACGATATTGGCCAGCCATCGATTGCGCATAGGCAATAAAAAACCTCTGGTCTGGTGTAAGACCATCTATGAGTTTTGTTTGGTCTTTCCATTGCTCTGTTTTGGTGAATGCAGTGTAGGCAATTTCCAGACCGCCAAGGTCGGCAATATTTTCTTCTAGGGTATATTCACCATCAGCGTGCATTGTGTCTATGGCAATGAAAGAATTGAATCTGTCAATTAGGGTTTGTGTTCGTTTGACAAATTCTATGCTGTCTTCTGGTTTCCACCAATTGTGTATGGATCCGTTGTAATCGAACTCTTTCCCATAATTGTCAAATCCGTGAGTTATTTCGTGTGCTATTGTGGCTCCTAGCAATCCATAATTTACAGCATCATCTCCGTTAGGGTAGAAGAATGGTGGTTGGATAAATGCTGCGTCAATTTCTATTGAATTGCAGGAATGCACGTAAAATGCATTTGTTTGTTGTGGCATTGAATACCAAAAGTCTTCCTCTAGTGGCTTGTCTAATGATTCAAATTCAATTTTGCTTTCGATACGTAAATTGGACGCTAGATTGAATACAAATGAACTGTCTGTTATCGTTTGTGAATAATCATTCCATATTTTGGGATGCCCAATTTTTATCTTTATTGCGTCAAGTTTTTGTAGCGCTATTTTTTTTGTGTCATCTGTCATCCAATCGGTGTTTTCGATGTGTTCGGCTGTCGCAAGCCTTACGTTGTCGGCTATGGACTTTATTATATTGGTTGTTTTGTCGGAATAATATTTTTCTGTATATAACTTGCCGATGGCTTCATCGAAAATGAAATCCACACAGTTTAATGCTTGATTTGATAAATCATCAGGTTCTTCAGCTCCTTTAATAAATTGGATAAAACTGTTGTATTCATTGTATGTCAACCGATTTGTGGTGGTTCCAATGTCGTTCATTATCTGGAATTTCAGAAATAAAATCCAATTTTCAACAGGTATTGATTCTGTCATTTCGCTCACCTTGATTAAATATTTTTCGCCACAACTTGGTAAAATGTTTTTTGGCTTGTTCCACTCTAATATTGAATACATCTTGTTCCAATCTATGTTTGGAGTGAGATTGCACAATTCATCAAAAGTGATGGTTTCGTCTGATGGTTGGTCATATGTCGATAGAGCTTCTTGGGCCAATTCGTAGTCTATGTTATATACTATTTCTGCTGAATTTTGTGATGATATGCTGTCTTGTCCCAATATTTCGAATAATTTGGCTATGTATTTTTTGTATCTTTCTATGTAAGAACTGTCTTCGTAGTATTTTAAATCGTTATAAATGTAGCAGTCCGAGTGAATGTCAAATACGTATATCTTGGTTGAATCCTCGAAAATAGCATTTATCCAGAAATTTAATGGCGTGTTAATGCAATATTTTTGTAAAAGAGCAAAGCCGTCTTGTATGTCTAATGCAGATTTGATGTTGTCGAGGGAGTCGAATAGAAATTGAATGGGTTTCAGTCCTTCTGAAAATGTTTTTGCAGTATCCAAGCAGCCTTTGTATAAGGTTGCGATTTTATCTTCTATTGTGCCTGGCTTTTGCTTGTGTGATATTAGATCGTTGATTATGCTTATTATTTGCTGGTCTACTTTCCTTTGCAATTCAATTGTAACATCATAATAGCTTTCGTCTTCTGGAATTGGATGTGAATCCAGCCATCCACCTGTGGCATATCTGTAAAAATCTTCTGCAGGATTTACAGTGGTGTCCATATTGGCCAATAAGTCGACTTTTGTCGCCGATTCTTTATTGCAGCCGATGGCCAAAAAAAGAAATATTGGCAACCAAAAAAATCTAATGTGTTTCACTTGTCGCAGTGTTAATGACGTTTCAAATATAAACAAGATAATTAACCCTATCAAGTTTTTGGTTTGTAATTACTTAGATATTTATTTTTGAGATAACTTATTGAAAATCAATATTGTTAATAACTGTTTAATAACATTGATGAGGGTGATATGCTCCCATATTGTTTGGTTATTAAATTTGCTAACGATGGTTGGTTAATCAAATAAGCCAATCATTGAACACCTAATTAAGTAGTTAAGAATTTTGAAAAAAAGCATTCTGTCGATACAGAATGTAAAACTTTCATCCGCTCTAAAAAACGGGTGATAAAATGAGGAGAAAAAGAAAATGTATTGTCACGATGTTGACATAGTGTTACAAGAAGTTCCTGGACAGATAAGCATCTGCTTCTCTATTTCAGGTTGCCCTATTCACTGCAAGGGTTGCCATTCTCCATTCCTGTGGAAGGAAGGAAACGGCGAACTCCTTACAGATGAACGCTATGAAGACATTCTAAACCAATACAAAGGATATGCCAACTGCGTGTTGTTTATGGGTGGGGAATGGCATCCCGACGAACTTGTGCACAAATTGTCGAAGGCGCGTCAGCTCGGGTTCGAGACTTGCTTGTACACAGGCAGGGAGGAGGTTTCTAAAGAAATTATGTCGGAACTGACGTGGTTGAAGACTGGACCTTGGGTGGCGGCTCTTGGCGGACTTGAAAGCCCAACGACAAACCAGCGTTTTGTTGAAGTGAAAACTAATAAACTTATTAATAACCATTTTTTAAAAACTTTGTAAGGCTATGATGCGGTTAACAGAAGACCAACTAAGGTCTAAGGCCCAATTTATTAAAGATTACATCAGCGCTTCAAATGCTGCTGATGGTTCTAAAATGGATGCCAATGCCAACGTTACGTCGAAGAACGTTGCTACAATGGAATCAGAGTTGAACAAGGATATCAATATCCAGGTAAACCGTTATTTGGTTAAGGAGAAGATATCAGAACTGTTTGGCAAGGAAACTGCCGACGAGTACATCCGCCAAATTGAAGCGCACGAAATCTACGTTCACGACGAGACTTCGTTGAAGCCATACTGCGTTTCAATCAGTATGTTCCCATTCCTTCTTGACGGTCTTACAAAACTTGGTGGCGAAAGCCTTAAGCCAAAACACTTGGAGAGCTTCTGCGGTGAGTTTGTAAACCTTACATTCGCCATCAGCTCTCAATTTGCTGGAGCATTGGCAACAGTTGAATTCTTGATGTATTTCGACTATTTCGCTCGTAAAGACTACGGCGACAACTATCTTGAAACGCATCGTTGGATTATCGACAACCACTTGCAACACGTGGTCTTCGCTGTCAATCAGCCTGCTGCCGCACGTGGTTATCAGTCAGTGTTCTGGAACATTTCCATCTTCGACAAGGAATATTTCCAAAGCATATTCGGCTCGTTTGTGTTCCCAGATATGACCGCACCTAACTGGGAAACATTGAACAAGTTGCAATGGCATTTTATGAAGTGGTTCAATGCAGAGCGTACCAAGGCCATCTTGACATTCCCTGTTGTGACAGCC
>CALABN010000310.1 GCA_937885735.1 uncultured Bacteroidota bacterium
CCAATACTGAGTCGCATACTGAGCAGTGTGAGCCTTCTGAAAGTCCTGTAGCTGTACAGGTTGCAGCAACGGCTGCGTCAACAACAGGTGTGTGTGCTATCTTGGCTGTTTCAACCTGTGCAACCAATACTGAGTCGCATACTGAGCAGTGTGAGCCTTCTGAAAGTCCTGTAGCTGTACAGGTTGCAGCAACGGCTGCGTCAACAACAGGTGTGTGTGCTATCTTGGCTGTTTCAACCTGTGCAACCAATACTGAGTCGCATACTGAGCAGTGTGAGCCTTCTGAAAGTCCTGTAGCTGTGCATGTTGCAGCAACGGCTGCATCAACAACAGGTGTGTGTGCTATCTTGGCTGTTTCAACCTGTGCAACCAGCACTGTGCCGCATACTGAGCAGTGCGAGCCTTCGCTCAAGCCGGTTGAGTGGCATGTGGCTGCTACGGCTGCATCTGTCACTGGTGTGTGAGGAAGCATCTCGGTGCTGTCGCCCTTCTCATAAATCTCACCGCAAAGCTTGCAGCTCAGGTTGCCGGTGTAGCCTCTGTGTGTGCATGTTGCAGGTAGCGAGTCGTAAACCACGCTGCCCTCGCTGTGTGGACATGCCACGCGGTTGATGCTTACTGTCTGGCTCTCCTTCACGTAGTTGCCTGCATCGGCGCCCACGTAGTTGGCTACGGCGCTGTTGCTGCCAATGTTAAGGTCGGCATCCTCTGCCCATGCCCAATTGGCTGGCAAGGCAATGAAGTGTGTCTTTAGATAGTATGTCTCCATTGATGACTCCGGCATTGTGCCTGGCTCTGCCGCCTTGCTGATTGTCAGCTGGCCGTCAACAATGTTGAACTTGACGTTGCTGAAGTTGGCGTTGCTGTTTGCAAAGTCGCTTGCCAAAAGGTTCATTTCATAAACGCCTGCCGCTGTAGCCTTTACAATGCTGTCACCGCTGAACGTGATGTCGCTCTCGGCCAGCATGCCTGTTGTGTCGGCAATGGCAAGCATGTAGCCTGAAACAACATGCTCGGTGCTGTCGTAAACCACGTTGTCGCTGTTCTCGGTTACATAAACCTCGGCATAGATGTATGGCTTGATTGTCAGCTTGGCATCGGTGATGTCGAAGCGCACGTTGCTGAAGTTGCTGTTGGTGTTGCTGAAGTCGTCTGACTTCCAACCAAATGCGTACTCGCCGACATTTGTACCCTTGACTTCAGGCTGGGCTGTTGCCGAAATGTTGTCGAAGCTTACTGCATACAGGCTGTTGCTTGATGCCGTCTCGAGCGACTCTTCATATTTATATGTCTGCTCTGCGCCGTTGTACATAACGGTCTTGTCTTTCAGCGCAATAGTAACTACAACTTCTTCCGCAACTGCGTTGATGTCGGCTTTTGCAGTGGCTGATGTTGTTTTCAGGTTGTAGTTGCCAGCATCGGAACCGCTCTTGGCAAAGTTGAATGTGACGGTTTTGCCAGTGCCAGCGTTTTTGTTGTCAAAGCTAGCGCTGTAGCTTACATTGACAATGTCGCCAGACACGATGCCCGATGTTGATATTGTGCCAGTTGCGGTGGTTGTGCCGTCATATACCTTGTTGTCGGCTTTGTCAATGCTGACGGTGAGTGTCTTAGCCGAAATGTTAGCTTTAGCAGTGCCTGAAGTTGTTATCAGGTTGTAGTTGCCTGCTTCGGAACCACCGATTATTGCAATGTCTGTGAAGTTTACATTCTTGCCAGTGCCAACGTTTTTGTCGGCAAAAGCATAGTTGTATGTAAAAGTAATTTTATCGTTGTTGTTGACACGGTCGTCGGTAAATTTGCAATTTGTTGCGACTGTAGTGCCATCGTAGGTTTTGCTGTCGGCTGTGAAGTTGCTCAATGTGAGGTCCTTCTTTGTAATGCTGAATCCCTTTGAAAATTTTCCAGAAGGACCGTTCCAGGTGACTTTAGCATTATTGTTGACGTTTCTGTTGTAATCGTAGGTCACGGTGTAAGCCGAACTGTTGAACGTGAATTTTTTTCCACAGATAGTGCGGTCTGCGCTAATAACAGCATCCAGACCATTTCCAAGAGTGTAATAGTCACCCTTGTAAACAAATGATGAAGACATTGTTATGTTTGATTCACTCAGTTTTTCTGTTAGGAAACTGCCTGAACCTGCAAGATTGTTGCCTTCAATGTCGCCAGTGCATTTGATGGTTCCGTTGTTGGTAATGATAGCCGTACCTGTGGTTTTGATTGAAGTGTTAGCAGGAATTTTCAATGTCTTGCCTGAAGGAATCACAAAGTTATTTGAAAGCACCATATTTCCAGTTACGGTAATCACATTGTTCGATTCGGTAGTGTAGCCACTAACCATATTGTGAGTTATGTCAAGCACTGGATACTTGTCGCCATTTTGGCCAATGTTTTGTCGCCAAACAGTGCCACTTAAGCTTGAGCCATTCAGCAGGTAAGCCACATATCCGCTTTCAAACTGCTCGGCAGTCACAAGGGTTGCTTTTGGATCGCTTATAGATGTTTCTAAGTAATAATTTTTGCTGTAACTGCCTTTATTATTATATCCCCCGCAAATAGGGTAGCAATTGGTGATGGTGCTACTGCTTGCAAAGTAGCAGTTGGCTATTGTACTGCTGGAATTGTCTTCGCCTAATATTCCTCCTACTATTGTGCCAACTATGGTGGAGGTGCAGTAGCAATTTTTTATGGTAGATTTGAATGAATATCCGCATATTCCGCCAACAGGATGATTACCATTTATATATGAATCAATAACGCCTACATTCTTTATGGTGGCGTTGGTTGCGTAGCCTATTAGTCCGACATAGTTGCCTCCTGCAGGATAGATGCTAAAACTAGTATTGTCAAAGTAAAGTCCGCTTACGGTGTGTCCATTGCCATCGAAAGTGCCACTGAAATTATTGGAGTAAGTGCCTATCGGTGTCCAATAGTTGTCAGGTGTGCCATTTAAATCTCCGTTGCTGTCCAATACATCATTGTTTACTACAATGTCATTTGCAAGAACGGCTTTGATATTGAAATAGCCATTGTTTACCATTTCGGCTAACGAGTACAGCTCATCTTTATTGCTTATTGCAAAGTATCCGATGTAATCGCTTGACAGCCCGTAATTTGCGCGATTGCTTTCTGATACGAGTACTATTGATGATACTTCGTCGTGAGTTTTGTCCAATACAGGATAAGCATCTTCCGAAATGGTCTGAAACCAAGCAGGAGGCTCGCTTGGGTCGTTCAGCAGTGATGCTACCGTGCCGTTTGCAAACAGCGAGGCAGGCATTGAGGTTGCATAGTTGTCGGCTTCCTTTGTGCTTAAGTAGTAATTCCTTTCGTAGTATGCATCACCTTGCTTGTTACCACAAATAGAGTGACAATAACTTTTAACCGTTGCAGTGACAGTTCCTATATTGTAGCAGTTAGTTATGCTGGCATAACCAAGGCCTAATATTCCTCCGCATTCGCCACCATATTTATAAGCGGCTGTTATGGTGGAAGCATTGTAGCAATTCTTTATAATGGGATATGGCAATCCACCAGTCGGGTTATATGCAAATCCGCATATTCCGCCCATAGCACCTTGTCCATACAGATAAGAATCAACAACGCCCACATTGCGTATGATGGCACCTCCACTGCAAGTGCTTATCAGGCCAATATAGGATTCTGTATTGCTTTTATAGTAAAGTCCGCTTACTGTATGGCCGTTGCCGTCGAAGGTGCCTTTAAAAGTTTTGTTTCCTCCAATAGGTGTCCAGGTGTGCGCTGGCGTGCCATTGGGATTGCCATTGCTGTCAAGCACATCGGCGTTTACCACTATGTTGGTTGTCAGCACGCCATTTGCTGTTGTCTCACCGCCGTTGACAAGCGTGGCAAAGCCGTAGAGTTCTTCGGCACTGCTAATGGCGTACCATCCATTGAACTGTCCCCAGTTGGAAGCATTAAAGCCGTATTGGCTGTAGTTGGTGCTAGTAATTTTTTTTGGGCTTGCGGGTGTCCCGTTGTAGGCAGCCCACGTGGTTAGCGTGCAACAACATGCGCACGCTACCGTCAAAATAAAACTTTTGAGTCTTCTCATTTGACTTGTTTTTTATGGTTAAAAAATAAATTTTACTAGTGCTAAAATGCGCCTCAGAAACGATTTGCCTTTAGCGGAACAAAAAAGAAAAATTTAGCAAAGCAAATCAAGCACCATTTATTGAACGGCGGGTTTGACTTATTGAACGGTAGGTTTT
>CALABN010000311.1 GCA_937885735.1 uncultured Bacteroidota bacterium
GCCGTAGGCTTTTACGGCAGCCTCTTTTTCCTCGCTTGTCTCAAGCGTACCTTGCTCAAATGATTCCCAGTTGAAATCCTCAAGCGGCTGAACTTCTTTGTAATTGTTCATTGGGTTAAAATTAAAATTGTTACTTTAAAAGGGTTAAACTTATTGCTCCCAACTTTTGGAAAGCGAGTGCAAAGTTACTATTATTTTTAATAAAAAATGAATTAATGCCTTATCTTTTTCGACTGAAATCCTTTATTTTCCTATTATTTACCTAATTTTGCCGCCGAATACAAATTTTTGCGTTATGAAATGTGCTAAATGGACTATTTTTCTGCTTGCGGCAGCCTTCTTCTGCGCTGCGTGCAACAATAAGCCAAATCCGCAGATTCCGTTTGCCAATCTTTCGGGGGCGGCTTCGGTTTCCGAACTGGCTGAAGCTCCCGACAGTACGATTTACGGCGAGGCAGGCGATTTCGGTATGAGTACGTTTACGCTGATTACCGATGGCGGTGATACGCTCTATCTTTCACGCACGTCGGCCGAAGGCATCGACGGACAGTTTTACGGTAGCCTGAAACCCGGCAACCGTTACGCCATTACCGTGTGCGACAGCGGCGAGGCCGTTTCGAAGGTCATTAACCTTACGCAGCTTGAACATTTTACGAAGGACTACTTGGTGCACAACGGGCACCTTATCCTCAATCCAGAGGGCGACAAGGAACTGGTACAGATTCAACAGCTCAATGACACTACCTTTGATTATATCAGCCTGAATGGCACGGAGCAGCATTTATCCATGCCTGAGGACACGACTTCGGTGGTGCATTTTGACTGATGTCTCATTGGGAACACGAATTTCGGAGGGCTGAAGTCCAGATGCCTCTGAAGTGTTCAAATTAGCAACTTAAATCGGCGAATTGTTAAAATCGTGATTTTCCGTTAATATTTTCTCATGGTTCGCCCGGGACGAAAGTTTCGGGCTTTTTTTTGCAAAAAAAAGCCAATTGAAAATGGACAATTGACAATTCACAATGAAACTTTATGCCAAAAACACACTTTTTGGGTTGAAAAACAGCCAAATTTTAGGCAAAACACACCCCATTTTGCCGAACAAAAAAGCAAGTTTCCGGAGTTCATCAGCCAAAACCTACCGTTCAATAAGTCAAACCCGCCGTTCAATAAATGGTGCTTGACACGTATTGCACATTAAAGTAGTTTTATATCGAGAAAGGAATAAGGGCTAATATTAAAAAAAAGGAAAAATAATAGTTGAAACGACACACAATAAATATAAAATCATGTTTATGGAGGAGACAGACTTGTTTTGTCTCTTCCTTTCAATTATGATTCCTTATATATTCGCAATCACAAAACATGTTCAACCATTGTCGGCAAATATTATTTAGGGCGTTTTTTTTGATTGCCATTGTGTGCACAGCATTAGCCAATGTTTCTGCACAGACAGGCATTATAGATTCGCTCATTTTGTGCGGCAAGCAGTTGATGCAGACAAGTCCGGATTCGGCCATAACAGTTTTACAGGAGGCAGAACGGCTTGCTTTGGACAGCCCAATACGTAAGGCCGATGTGTACAGACAAATGTCTAACGCTTATCATTTCCTTGGAAAATACGAGCAGGCGATATTGATAAACAACAGTGCCATCAACATAAGGAAGAGCCTTGATCCTGATTCGGCAAACAAGGCCGAAATGGCCACATTATACTATAACAATGCGCTCAACTACCAGTATTTGAACGATTACAAGCAGGCCATTCAGTCCATTGAGCAGACATTCCCGCTTCATGAAGCCACTGGCAACAGCATGCACTTGTCGGTATGCTACGACCTTGCATCAATTTTTCACTGTCAACTTGGCGAATATTTTTTGGCTCAGGACTATGCCTACAAGGAACTTGCCGTGTGTGAGAAAATAAATGATGTGATAGGCATCACATATGCAAAGGAACTTTTGGCCAGCATCAAGGACAACATTTTTCAATATGAAGATGAACTTGCACTTCAAATGGAGTCGCTTGAATTGCGCAGGGAGATAGGCGATTCGGTCTTGCTTGCGCAGACATTCAACAATATAGGCATCACGTACTTAAAATTGGAGGATTACGATTCGGCACTTGTGTATCTTCGCAAAGCCCTCAAAATGAAGAAGTCTTTTACAAAGAAACAGGCAGAACAATTCTTGACAACATCCATTTCATCGCCTGAAATGGTAAACTCGTGGCGTGAAAGGCTTCTGGTTGGAACCATCCAAAACATTTCCATCGCCATGGAGGCGTTGAATCAAGCCGATTCAAGCATATATTACGGCGAAACATCTTGTGAATACATTCAAAAAATCGGCGGCAAAGATTACGATTATGCCATATCGCTTAGGGTTTTAGGCAATGCCTATGTTGAAAAGGGCAACTATGCAAAAGCCTGCAAATATTTCAATGAGGCCATTTCAATTTCCAGGAGAAACGGATACAAAAATGTGTTGGAGAGTTCGCTTATTGGTTTGTCGGAAGCGCAGAATGGTCTAGGCAATTACAAGAATGCTTATTTGACCAATCGTGAGGCTATGTATTTGAACGACACGTTGTTTAAAGAGTCAATGGTCAGAAAAATGGCATTGATGGAATCTGAATACAAGTTAGACAAGCAGCGTCATGCCGATTCTATTTTTCAGAGTAATGAAATAATGCTCATTGAGGCAGAACACGAACAAGAGATTAAGCGCAAGCAAAGCGAAGTGTACATTCTGCTTACAGTGTTCGCTGTAATAATGTTGATTGCCATAATCCTGTTCAGGTGGTACCGGACAAGCAAGGATAATAAGATGCTGATGTTGAAACACAAGGCACTTGAGACAGAGCAAGCCTTGATGCATTCGCAGATGAACCCTCATTTCATCTTCAACGCAATGAACTCCATCCAGCATTTTATAGCCACAAGCCAGACCATTGAGGCTGAACGCTACCTTGCAAAGTTCGCAAGGCTGATCCGATTTGTGCTTGACAGTTCCACTAAGCAATCGGTGCTGCTGTCTGAAGAATTGCAGTTTCTTTCGCTCTACCTCGATATTGAAAAGATGCGCTTTACGGGCAAGTTCAACTACGAATTCGACATTGACGACAATGTGTCGGAGGACATTGTTAGTGTTCCGCCTATGCTCCTTCAGCCACTCATTGAAAACTCGATAGTTCACGGAGTGATGCACAAGGAAGACGGTATAGGCTTGATAACCATAAGGATAGAAAAATATGACAATGACACGCTACAGTGCAGTGTCATCGATAACGGCATTGGGCGCAAGGCCGCATACATTCTTAACCAGCAACGCGACAATTTGTGCAAGTCAACAGGCATGGAGCTGACACGTGAGCGTATCAAAGACCTTAACAAGCCCGAAAACGTTGAAAAGTCGTATATGGTAACCGACCTTGAAGACGAAAATGGCAAGGCCCTCGGCACCAAAACAACCATTCTGATGCCGGTTTATGACATATAAGAATTCACAATCGGATAAACTTCTCAACTTTAAACAATATCTATGATATCGGACGCCGCACGCGACGTCCCTACAGCGGGAAAAATCCCAACCTTACTAGACACTAGGGATAAACCCTTCCACCTTACGATGTCAACCACATCAAATCACCAGCGAATTGTCGCCCTTTATGAGCTTGTAGAGGTCCATGGCGTAGAGGTCGGTCATTCCTGAAATGAAGTCGAGGGTGGAACGGCACTTTTCGTACGTTGTTGAGGTTTCTGTCTTGTATTGTTCCGGAATGAGTTGCAACAACTTGCGCGAATAATTCGACTTTGGGTCCATTGTGGCTTGCAGAAACTCTTCAACCAATGTCTTGAGCACATTGTAGCCGGTTATTTCAACCTTTACAACCGAGCGGTTGTTGTATATTTTCTTCACAGACATATCGCTGCTTTCCTCGTATTCCGTCTCAATTTTTTCGGGAAGATTCTTTACTAGCGAGCCGCTGAACGTGCCGTTCATTATGGCATCCTGATTGTTGAGGAACACCTCAGAGGTGCGTGTTGTGAGGTGGTTTATGGCCATTGCACGCAAGAAGGCAACCAGTTCGTTGTTGTCGGTAACCACACCTTTCACCTCGTCGAGTTTCTGCCTGAAAATCTCAAGGTTCTTGCCGTCAAAGAAACTCGAAAGTCGTTCGCGGGTCTCGTCGAATGAGAGGATGCCGAGTTTGTGTGCATCTTCAATGTCCATTATCATATAGGCAATGTCGTCAGCGGCTTCCATAAGGTAGGCGAGAGGGCTTCGGGCATATATGCCACAGCTGCTGTCAGTGCAGGCAAGTCCGGTTTCGTCCACAATTGAAAGGAAGGCATCCTTCTCGCTTTGGAAGAATCCGTATTTGCCCTTTTTGGTCCGTTCGGTTGAGGCAAACGGGTATTTTATCATTGCCGCCATGCTTGCGTAAGTAAGCGACATTCCTCCAGCCCTGCGCCCCTTGAACTGATGGGTGAGCAGTCGCAGAAGGTTGGCATTGCCCTCAAAGTTTGTCAAGTCGAGCCATTCGGCTTCGGTCATTTCCGACTTGAGGCTGCGTCCGTTGCCGTTTTCAAAATAGTTTGATATGGCGCTTTCGCCCGAGTGTCCGAAGGGCGGATTACCCAAGTCGTGGGCCAATCCGGCAACTGACACTATTGTGCCGAGTTCGCTCATTAGGGGGCGGACCTTCTCATCAACATTAGGTGTAATCTTGCTTGCCACAATGTTGCCGAGCGAGCGGCCGATGCTTGCCACTTCAAGGCTGTGAGTCAGGCGGTTGTGGACAAACACGCTTCCAGGCAGCGGAAACACTTGCGTCTTGTTCTGCAATCTACGGAAAGGCGAACTGAAAATCAGTCGGTCGTAGTCGCGCTGAAAGTTGGTGCGGATTATTTCAAGGTCAACCTCTTTGGTGTTGGCCTCCTTGCCGTAGCGGCGTGTCGACAGTAGTTGTTCCCAGTTCATTTTTCAAGTTCGGTTTGAAGGGTTTTTCTCTCAAAAAGCAGCATCCAAATCATTCCGCAGGTTATGGCGGAATCGGCAAGATTGAAAACAGGGCGGAAGAAGATGAAATCCTCTGTAGGGCGGAACGGCGACCAAGCCGGCCAGTGGCCTTCAATCAGTGGAAAGTAGAACATATCCACCACACGGCCCTGTAGGAAACTTGAATAGCCATCGCCAAATGGCACAAACTGTGCAATGTTGTTCCAACTCTGGTCGAAAATGAGGCCATAGAGCGCGCAGTCGAATATGTTGCCGACGGCACCGGCCGTTATCAGCGCAATGCAGACAAAGTAGCCTGTAGTGACGGGGTTTTCGGTTCGTTTGGCAAGACGGCAGATGTAGTAGCCAAGCAGCGCCACGGCAATGATTCTGAAAATGCTAAGCATATATTTGCCGAAGCGTCCGAAAAACTGGATGCCGAATGCCATTCCGTTGTTTTCAGTAAAATGGATTATGAACCAGTTGCCGGCAATGTGTATCTCCTCTCCAATCATCATATGCGTCTTTACCCATATTTTCAGGATTTGGTCGGCGACAATCACCAGCGTAATCACAAGTATTGCAAGTTTTCCTTTGCTCATAAAATCGTGTTATATACTTATAAAACAGCCACAAGCGCCGTTGCAGAAAGCAAGGGCAGTTGTGGCCGTAACAGTCAATACAAGTCTGTTTACTTTTTTTCGGCATTCTTGGCCTCAACGCTCAAAGTGGCGTGTGGCACGGCGCGCAGACGTTCCTTTGGAATAAGTTGGCCTGTCTCACGGCAAATTCCGTATGTCTTGTTCTCGATGCGGACCAAAGCGGCCTTAAGGTGCTGGATGAACTTTTCCTGATGTTGTGCCAAGCGCCCTGTTTCCTCGCGTGACAATACGCTGGCGCCCTCTTCAAGAACCTTGAAAGTTGGCGATGTATCAAGAGTATCGTTGCCGTCGGCGTGTGCCAAAGTCTTGCAAAGCACTTCGTATTCTTCCTGTGCCTGAGCAAGTTTGTCAAGTATGATTTGTTTGAACTCTGCCAATTCCTCGTCAGAGTATCTAACTTTAGGTTGTTCTTCGCTCATAGTGGTATGAATTGTTTGGCTAAAAGTAGAATTTTTGAAACTGCGTGGTTTTGCCAAAATGCGTTTTTTACAACATAATTATTAACAATTATGAAAAGAGGTTTATGGCTTGGTTTTTACCACAGCAAGAAAGATACCATAAATGGAAATTAATCACAGAAGCATTATATATTTGAAAACAAAGATTATATTTGTAAAAATATAATCCAAAAAGTGTTATTATGAATGCCACGGAGATTAGCCAATATCTGAAAATGAAAGAAACACCTGCTGGAGCGGTTCTAAATCATATCATATCTAAAAGCAATCTGGCCAAAAAGGATGTTGCCGAGGGCATTGGCATCACGCCACAAAGGATGAATGATTTAATTCACGGCAAAAGAAGGGTGACGGTGGAAATGTCGTTGTTGCTTGAAAGCATACTTAACATTCAAAAGGCAGGTTTTTTCTATCAGATACAGACAAATTATGATATTTTCAGACAACAACGGAAGTTGGCCGAAAGCAAAAAACCAAATTTAGAGGCATTTTCAAAAACCACATTTTGGGATGTCGACATAAGAAAAATCGATTGGGATAAAAACAAGATGTTTGTCATTTATCGGGTGTTGGAATACGGCACTGCTGACGAATTGAAGGAAATCGAATCATTTTATGGCAAAAACCAAATCACTAAATTGGCAAAAAGCCACCGATTTAGACTTGATGCGGTTGTAAAAGACAAATTGAACCAATTATGAAAAAACTGTTTTACAACACCATTGGCGAAGATTTGCACTATGTGCTGAACAAATTGATGCAGGTTGATTGTCTAAAAGACTTTGTCCTTGTGGGAGGAACAGCGTTAAGTCTTCAGCGAGGACATAGAATATCAGTTGACATAGACTTGTTTACAGACTTGCCATATGGAAATATGCCAATAGCGCACATTAAGCAATTTTTTGAAAGCAATTTTCCCATTTGTGAGAATATTGAATCATTGAACAGTAAATCTATTGGATATTCCTTAAGAGTAGGAATGGCTAAAGGCAAATTGATAAAAGTAGACCTGTTTTATACGGAACCCTTTATTTTCCCGATATTGTGCATAGATGGCATCAGATTGGCTGATGAAAAAGAAATATCTGCTATGAAAATGCTTGCCATAACAAGTCAGCAACGAAGGTCGAAAGATTATTGGGACATAAGGGAACTTATGGAATCATACTCATTGCGTGAACAAATAAGTTGGGGTATAAGGAGAAACCAATTTGCTTTAAACGAAAAAGATATAATAGATTCTTTAAAAACAATGGACACCGTTGAAAATGTGCCAATCACACTTACTAATAAAAGCAAGGTTCAGCATTGGGAGTTGGTGTGTATGGATATAAAAGGCGAAGTCATAAAACCTGTATGAAGAAAAAGGCATACACTTATAATGTCTTTTGCCTTATACAAAGAGTTTGAGCGATTTGCAATTTTTTGCATCTTTAAAGGCTTAAAAAGTTGATTTATGAAAGTTTTGAAAATCACCATTTTGCTGATGTTGTTTGCAATTTCGTCAATGGCATCGGCACAAATCAAGAATTATACGCCCATCAATTACGGCCCCAAAAACTACGGAAAGAATTTCGATTCAGAGAATTTGGCCATAGCGCAAAGCGCCCAGGGATTGATGTATTTCGGCACAGCCCAGGCAGTTTTTGAATATGACGGATATTCCTGGAAAAGAAATTTTGTGAGGGAAGGTGTTTTGGTTTATTCCTTATTGCCAAGTGCGTCGGGCGACACCATTTTTGTTGGAGGAAACAACGAGTTCGGCTATTTGTCAGCCCGCAACGACGGCAATTATGACTATATGTCGTTGTCCGATTCCATACGTAATTATGTTTCGCCTTTTCACGAGGTCCGGAAGATTTACAACATTGGCAACAAGGTCTATTATCAATGCGAAGAATACATTTTTGAATACAGCAATGGGGAAATAGCGATTATTCCGGCTGTTACAACGTTTCACACTTCGTTTTGTGTAAATGACAGAATTTATATCCGTCAGCGGGAATTTGGCCTGAATTGCCTTGATGGCGATTCCATAAAAATGGTGCCGGGTGGAGAGGTTTTTGCCAATATCGGCATTTTTGGAATGATTCCCACGAAAGACGGCAAATGCCTGATAATAAGTTATGAAGATGGGTCGTGGATTATGGATTCCACAGGCATTGTGCCCAACACTTCGGGGTTGGATGAGGCCATTGCCAAAATCGGCTTTGGAGTGACAAGTTGCTCGTTGCTGAATGACAATACTTTGGCGTTGGGTTCTTACGGCAGTGGCATTTTGGTAATAAGAATGGATGGCACCGTGATTTTGCACAAAACCACAGTGAACGGACTGATAGACAATTCCATAAACAGCATCTTCTGCGACCGCGAGCGTAATCTTTGGCTTACTACAAACAAGGGCATCACCTTGTTGCCAAGCAATGAGGTGTTTTCAATGTTTTCTTCGGAAAGCGGCATTGAGGGAAGTGTAAACTGCGTGATACAATTCAACGGACGTTTGTATGTAGGCACGTCTGAAGGTATGTTTGCGCAAAATACCAATATGAAGGATTTTACTGAAAAACCCTTTGTGCCTGTAGGCAAATTCAATGGCGACGTGTGGTGTTTTGCCAATTATTCAGGTTCACTTATTGTTGGAACTTCCGACGGCTTGTTCCAGATGGGCAACGACAAGTCTTTTAATAAAATTGGCGGTGCAAATGTCAGGCATCTGTCGGTCAGCAGTGACGGCAAATACATTTTCGTCGGAGGTGACCAGGGCCTTACCATATATGAATACAACGACATTGCGGGTTTCTGGCTCGAAGCATTCTCAAATTTGGGTGGATTCAGCATAACTGGCATTGAGAGTGTCATTGACGACAACGGCAACTATGTAATATGGCTCGGTACAAGCATGTCCGGCTTTACACAGGTGCGTTTTGATGGATTCGACTACTCGATGAACAGCCTTTATTCCAACCCGGCAAAGCCTGTTAAGGTTTTCGGCCAGATGTGCTACATCAACAACGGCAACATTTTCACTTTTGAAAAAGAGAAGTTGGACGAGGTAATCAATGGCAAGACCACAAATTTTGACGAGGATATTACTTTGGTGTTCGATGATGACATAAACACAATCAACCTAGTAAAGTCTGACGACAGCTTTGCCTGGCTTTCGCAAGGCACGGACATTGCCTATATCCAGAAAGGCGACACCACATTGCATTATAAAAAGTTTTCCGGACTTGATGCCGGCGAGATAAACTGCATTTACACAACCGATAACAAGACAGTGTGGCTTGGCACAATAAACGGTTTGGTATTGTGTGACAACGAGACTAATGTTGACTTTGCGCCATATTTTGGATTGAATAGAAGCATTGAGACCGAAGCACCAAACATTTTCATTAACAAGGGAAACGGCAAGATTCGTTACAAGTACAATTCAATGTCGTTTGTTTATTCCGCCCCTTGGTTTCAAATTCCCGGCACACTCAAATACTCGTATTATCTTGAAGGATGGATGAAGGAATGGTCGAAATGGACAAGTGTGAACCACGCTGATTTTAGCAGCCTGCGTGAAGGAAAATACACATTCAAGGTTAAGGCCAGCAATGTCTATGGCGACGAGAGCAGTGTTGCTGAATATACGTTCAGCATTCGTCCACCTTGGTACCGCACGCTTTGGGCCTATCTGATTTATATTGCCTTGCTTATCTTGCTTATTTTGGCTGGGGTAAAATACTATACATACCAACTAAAGGAACGCAACCGTCTTCTTGACCTTGAAGTCAAGCGCCAAACGAAACAAATAAACGCACAGTTGGACACCATCAAGGAGCAGAACGAATCGCTTACCGACAGCATCAACTATGCCGCCAGAATACAGCGCCTGTCGTTGCCAAACACCGACTGCATAAACAAGTACGTTGCCGAATCGTTTATCTTGTTCAAGCCTCGTGACATTGTAAGTGGCGATTTTTACTGGTGTGCTGAAATCAACAACAGACTTGTAATTACTGCCGCCGACTGCACTGGCCACGGTGTTCCAGGCGCAATGATGAGTATGCTCGGCATGAACTCTCTGAACTCAATTGTCAAGGTTGAAGGCAATGATGAACCTGGCCTTATTCTCAACGAATTGCGAGCCAGCATTGTACGTTCATTTGCCGACAAGGGAAAAGACGCCGCCAAAGACGGAATGGACCTATGTCTTCTTTCAATAGATGCCGAAAAGGGCGAATTGCAGTTTGCCGGCGCCCACAATCCTCTTTTCCAAATAAGCAAGGGTGAATTGACCGAGCACAAGACTGACCGTATGCCGTGTGCGTTGAGCGAGATAACGGCTGAAAACAAGCCTTTTACAACCAATACAATAAAGTTTGAAAAGGGCGACTGCTTCTATTTCTTGTCTGACGGCTATTGTGACCAGTTTGGAGGCGCCGATGGAAGGACAAAGTTTATGAAAGCGCGCTTTAAGAAACACTTGCTCGAAATTTGGGAACAGCCAATGGAGAAGCAGAGGGAACTGTTGAACAACATTCACAATGAGTTCAAGGGCGAAGCAGACCAGATTGACGATATTTTGGTTATTGGCTTAAGGATGTAAACCTGAGGTTTTTGTGGTCAGGGATTTCCATATAATTAAGGGTAGAAGACACAAGGGGGGAAATCAATTAACAATTAATAATTCACAATTCACAATGGCCAAACTTTTAAACACTCAACTCATCAACCTCTAAACTTTAAACGATTCTACTTTCGACCTTCAACTTTACAACAAATCAACCTTACCAGATATCAGGCGTTAATACTCCCATCTATTTGCTTGTAAACAGTTCGTCGCCGTCAAATGAGTATTGGACATATTTTGCGTTAATGGTTGATTCTTCAGCTCGTTTTGGTTCGTTGTCAAGTAGCGACACCACTTCCATTCTAGCATTGTCAACTTTTGACACCCAAACAGGATAAGTGGCTGTGCCCGTGTCGAAATAGTTGTCGGTTAGCCAATTGCCTTCTGCATCAATAGAGTAGATAAAGAGTTCCGCACCATTGTCGGCTTCTACGGTTTCGTTTGCCAGTCCGGAAATCTTTGAATAAGCGCCGGCAATGTAGTATTTGTTGTTGGCTTTCAACACATTGCATATATAGCCCACAAATGGAATCTGTTTGTCCCACTCAAGTCCTAAATTAGAGTTGAGGCATACAAAGTGAATGTTGTTTGTTTCCATTGTAAATGGCTTCAGACTGGTTCCGCCAAGCACAACAATGTATTTGTTGCTTATTTCATCAACCAGCATTTTTCGTGGAATTTCGTTTGCCTTAATTTCAGATGTTTGCTTTACGTTGCCTGCGTTGTCGAGCAGGAGCAGGAAATTGCGTATTGCGCCAGTCTTTGATATCGATGTCACTATGGTGGCAATGTCGTCGTTGATTGGCGTCACGTGCAGGCAGGCCTTGTTGCCGTCGCCTTGCTTGAATTGCTTTAGCCAGACAATGTTTTGTGCGGTGTCTATTTTGGCAACAAAGCCAAGTCTTTCTGATGTTTTTTTGTTAACGTATGAGCCCGACACTAACGTCTGTTTTTGTGCGGTGACGGCTTTGTCGTGGACAAAATAGCCGTCTTTCCAAATCTCGTTCAACGATATGGTTTGCGCATACAAGGTGTCGTTGTTGTATATCAAAAAGTTGCTGTTGTCTGCATCGTGCATGCCCAGCGAAATCATATTTTCGGCAAATGCATTCACCTTGTTGTCAAGCGACAGTTTTCCTAATTGCTTTTGTTGGCTGACATATTGTTTAAGTCCCGCTTCGCCATTGTATTTTTTTTCAAACACAATGCTGTATTTTTTTATTTCATTTTCAGAGATGCCTTTTTCGAAGCATTTCAGCAGGGAGTCTGACGTAAAACGCTTGCTGATGGCCAAGTCGAAATAGTCGATGGCAGGATTGTCTTCACCAATGGCCAATAAACTCGTATCTTTTTGATATGATGAAAGTTGTTGAAGAAAATCCACTCTCGATTGTTGGTACGTCAACAATGCGCCGGCAAGCGAGACAAAGTCGTATTTGTAAATTTTGTTCAGCAGTTGGACAGGCAATTTGTACTGTTCTTTCATCTCGTCAATACGGTCTTCCTTAAACAGACTCACATACTCATCGTAAAGATTGTCAAACTTTTGCACACTATTGTACAGATAAGCCACATCTTCATTTACGGTTTTGTAGAAGGTGTCAATCCAAAGGCTGAAATTCCAGAGTTGAATTTCCGGCGCAAGGAAATTTGCCTGAGTAAGTCCGTGCATTCGGTAGGTGACAATGGGTTTTAGCCTGTAGTTAAACTTGTAGTTTAGCATCGGATACTCCTTTAGTGAGTTCTGCAATTCCGTTAGAAAATAAATGGTTGAGTCGAAATTGATTTTCAGTTCGTCGAGTTGCTTGCGTAGATTTTCGTCGGCCAGGAAATAAAGGTCTTTCAGGTTGCTGTTACGTTTGTTTATTTCGTTGAAAATCTCGATGCACTTGTTGTATTTCGATGATGCATTGTAAAGGTTGCTTCTGTTCTGTTCAAAGTGGTTCCTGTAAAGGGCAGCCTTGTTGAGGCGTTTGTCAATATCGTTTGATATTTCCTCAAAAGTCGGGCCCTTCTTTGGGTTTGAGGCAACAACACTGTCAAAATATATGGCATCTTGTTTGGCAACTTTTTCGTCTAGATTGTATTTGGCCAACCTTAAATATAATTCCAAATCACTTATATTCTTAGCTATGGCTTTCTCTTGAAGGAATGGGTCATAAGAAGGAATGCGACGTTCTATAATGATTGCCATTTTGTAAAGCGATGCTGAATGCGAATTGTTTTTTAAATGGGAAAAGGTTTCAAGTGTCTGAAAGGACTCATTGTCATCCATAACCTTGATGGATTCGTAAACGGTCTTGTATTTTTGGGCAAAGCCGAAATTCGCTGTCAGAAGTGCTATTGCAAGCAGAATATATTGTTTCATAATGCTGTCGTTTAAGTCTTATTCAATGATTTTCACTTCAACACGACGGTTCAGTGCGCGGTTTTCGTCTGACGTGTTTGGCACCATTGGCGACGATTTGCCATATCCCTTTGCCAACAGCGAATTGTCAGGAATGCCGTTGTCAGTCAAATAACTTACAACAGCCTGTGCGCGTTTTTCCGACAGTCGGTTGTTGTACCAGTCGGAGCCTATATCATCAGTGTGTGCCGATAGTTCTATTCTCACATTGTCATTGAGTTTCAGAAAGTTGATAAGACGGTTGAGTTCATCGTACGAACTTGCGTTCAGTTCGGCGGAGTTGGTTTCAAAGGTAATGTTGTTGAAAGTCATCTTTGTGTCTTTGGTCAGCAGGTCGAGTTTCACGTTCATACGCTGGCTCTTTTTCGACTTTGTCACGTCAACTTTTGTATTGCTGTATGTGTAGCCCTTTTTGGCAACATCTATTTCGTAACTGTCGCCCTCGCGCAGTTCCACAATCAGGTTGCCGTCTTTGTCGCGTCTGGCAATAACCGACTTGTTCTCGTTTCTGCTCAAGTTCTTCACGTTGACCAGTACCGAATCGCCTCCTTCACCAGCATCAACGTCAATGAACATTGTCACCATTGTCGGCGTCAGTTCAATGTCTTCCTCAAACTCGTTGTAGAATATTTCGGCAACGGAGTTGAAGTAAAAGTCCTGTGGGTTGTAGTGTTCGCACTCTACGTGGAACTTGTAGGTTTTGCCAATGTTGAGCGTGCTCGAAAAATTGCCGTTACCAACCTGTGGCATACTGTCCAGTATCAGTTGGTTGCTTGCCGAATCGTATATCGCTATTTTAGCCGACAGCGGACTGAACAGTTCATTGTCGTACACGTTCAGGTTATATTTCACAATGGAAAAAATGGTTGTGTCGAAACGGTGTTCCACCGACTCTTTAAACGCATCGGTTTTTATGTAATGGTAGGAATGCGAGTATCCTTCTTGTGAGAAGTCAATCTTGTAGTTTCCGAATTCGTTGAGGTAAATGGCATATTCGCCGTGCGAGTCGGTTGAGTAGCGTCCTAAAATGGCAGAAGTTATGGCATCGGTTACATTTATTTGTGTTACAATAGGTTTACCCGTATCGCCATCCTTTATTGTACCGAATAGTTTCATTGTAGGCAAGGGCTTCACTCCAGGGTCCATCTCATATTGATATGTCTTTTCAGGATGCTTCTTTGTCACTTTTTCAGGACTTGTTGTTTTTATGAAGATAGAGCCGTCGCTGTTTAACTGTGGCGAAAGGTCGTTATACACCGTGCTGAATTCCTTTTGATATCGAGGAATAAGCCAGCCGTTTTCGAAAATGTTTTCTGATTTGATTTGGGTGTAGTAAATATTGTAAACATCGTCAGGCACCGATTTTCCGTCGGGAGTAGTGTCTTTTCTTTTTGATGCGAAGAACAAGGTTTTTTCGTCGGCACAGATGAAAGGCGTTTCCTGGCACCCTTCGTTGAATGATTTTGGCAAAAGAACCGGACCGACCCATTCGTTGTCGTTGTTACGATAGTACAAAACTAATTTTTTGCAGATTTCATCATCTTTCGTTTCAGCATTTTGTTTTGGACGGAGCAGGAATATGTAGTTGTTGTCAACTGATATTGTGGGAGAAAACTCATCATCGTTGGTGTTGATTGGGCGGTCAAATTTGGTTGGGTTTTTCCATTCGTCATTTATCAGTGTCACATAAAATATGTCGTAGGTGGCATCAACTTTAGCGTGGAAAAGCAGTTGGGTGCCGTCGTGGTTGAACGACAGACCGCCTACATTGGCGTCTTTCAGTTCGTTGTCAAACACGGGTATTGCCAGTGGTTCGGACCAAGTGCCGTTCACATTTTTTGACTCATAAACGGAAGTCGCATTTTCCTTTTTCCCGACAAACACCATTTTGGAGCCGTCGTGAGTTATTGCCGGACTCGTTACAGAGCCGTCAAAGTTTGGGAAAAGGTCGGTTTGGGCAATGCCTGCAACCGACATAGCGAGCAAGAACAGCAGACATAATGAATATTTCATTGACAATGACATAATTAATCACCAATTACAATAAACGGAGCCCAAAAATATGGGCGTGAATATACTTTGTCCAATAATAGCAATTGTTTGGCTTTTTGCAAAAGTTCAGCATAAGTGAGTCCGGCATTGTTCTTGTCCAGCATCTGCCTGTAGAATTCAACCATAAGTTTCGAAGTTGAATTGTCAGACACCTTCCATAGCGACACCATCAGGTTTGATGCGCCGGCATAAAGGAATGCACGCGACAGGCCTACAATGCCCTCGCCCTTCATTATCTTGCCAAGACCGGTTTCACAAGCCGACAGGACAAGCAGGTCGCAGTTCAGTTTCATTGCGTAAACGTCGTTCGAGTAAAGCACGCCGTTTTGTGCATCGCCAACCATTGGGCTCAACTGTATGCCCGACAATTCGGGGTTTTCAGAGTTGACAAATCCGTGGGTTGCCAAGTGAATGTATTTTACCTTAACAATGGAATCGTTGCAGAAGTTTTGCTTGTTGGCACAACCCCACAGATATGCTTGCGACTTTATGCCCTGATTGTTGAACATTGTGTAGATGCTTCTCACCTCGCCTTCCGACGAAGCCAAAGCCGACAGTTTGTCATCGTTCACCAGTTGCAAGTCGTTGTACGTCTTGTCCTTCTTGCCAAACTTGCTGTTAAGTTCGATGCCCTGGTATTTGCCTTTGGTAAAGACAGGCGCCATACCAAGCCAGCCTGCTGAATTTTTGCCTTTGTCCCTTGCAATGTCGCGGTAGTATAATGTTGCCGAGTAGGCGTAACTTACAGAGTATTTCTTTATCAGAAAATCGAAATTGACATAGTCTGTTGACGAGCCCACATTGCCAGCGTTGAGGCTCTCGAAAGGAATTTGGTTCAATGCGCCGTCAGGTACAACCACAAGGGTCTTGATGTCATCGGCTATAGAATCGGGGAACAAAGTCTTGTAAAGGCTTTTCGACAGTCGGCTGAAGTCAATCAGAGCCTTTTGCGATGATTGTGTCATAGAGTTTCTGTACAGCCTGACAGTATCCGCCAGATTTTTGCACATAGGCGCGGTGTTTATCTCAAAACGGCTGTTGGTGATGCATACAATGTAAACCAGTTCCTGGCCCAGCATATACATACGCAGTTGGGTTCCGTCCTTTATTTGTTTCTGAAGTTCGGCAAGTTCTACGCTGTTGTCGGCAAGTTTCAGTTGACGGTAATCTGGATAGTCGCTTTCAAGTTTCTTGATGAAAGTGTCGTATGCCTTGTTTGCGTTGAGCAGGCTGACGCGGATTTGCGACGCGGTTTTTGGGTTTTCGGCCAGTTGTTTTTCGTAGTACATAACGTCGGCTGAAAGTTGGTTTTCCCTTTCTTGCAGTTCGGCTGGAATGTTGGCCAGTTTCATAGCGTCTTGTCCTGCCATTGACTCAAGCAGTGAGTTCGACTTGCTCTTTTCAATATAGGCGAATGCCAGTTTTTCGTATGATGCACGCTGATTGGCCGACAGTTGGCTGTTGAGCAGTTCGGTGCATATTTCAAGCGCGCCCTCGTAGCATTTTACGGCAATGTTGCCCAGATTCAGTTTGTCGGTTTTTGTAAGTGCCGAGCGACGCAGGTTTGCAATGAGTTCGTCGCAGAGCACAAAATGGTTGAGCGCATACGTAAGGTTTGCTGTCTTTCTGTCTTGCAGATATTGTTGGGTGTAGGCCGATGCCCTCGAGAGCAAGGTGTTCAGAATGATGTTTTGGTCAAAGCAGCCGTTCTTGTCAGGAAGCGAGTCGGTGTTGTGGTTGAAGTTTTCGTGATTGGCATCCAGAGCCTTGCCGTAGTATTCAATGGCATCGGCATATTTGCCAGTCTTTATGTTGATGTCGCCCATACTGTTGTAGATGAGGGCCAGATATGGGTGTTTGTTGTCAAACACTTTTTTGTAGATGTCGATTGACTGGTTGTAGAAGAACTGTGCCGAATCGTACTTTTCGGTTTGCAGGTAAGCCGTTGCTATGTTGTTGGTAGTGTTGCCAATAAGTGTCGGATTGACACCAGTAATATCAGAATATATGAAATATGCTTTCTTGTAGTAGCCAATGGCTTCGTTTGTTTTGCCAGTGTTAAGCATCACATTGGCCAGGTTGTTGTAGGCTTCGGCTGTTTCCTGCGACTCTTCGCCATTGTATTTTACATAGATGTCGAGCGACTTCTTAAAGAAGAACTGTGCAAGTCGGTAATCTTCAATATTTTGGTAAACAGTGCCCACATTGTTGTAGATTGGTGCAAGGTTCTTGTCTTCGGCTTGTCCGTTGCCAGCCTTGATGTCGAGTGCCTTGTTGTAGTAGTCGAGCGCCAAGGTGTTCTGTCCAAGGTGGTTGTAAAGGTTGCCCTTGTTTATGTAAACCTCGCAAATGGCCAGCGATTTGTCACCGCTGACCGATGTAATGATTTGTTCGGCTTGATTGTAGTATTTGTCGGCCTTGTTGAAGTTGCCCAGACGTGTCTGAATTGTGCCAATGTTGTTCAGCGTGTTGGCATATCTGATGTCGTTTTCGCCATAGAGTTTCTGCTTTATAGTGAGAGATTTTTCCATATCGGACAATGCCTGTTTGTAATCGCCAATCTGCTTGCAGTAAAGGCCGTGATTGTTGTAGAACACATCGAGTTTGCTTTCCGCAATGGCATTGTTGGCTACAATCTGAAGAGCCTTTTGGTACAATGTTTCGGCATCCTGGTAATTGGCCAGGCAGTTCAGTGTGTGTGCGTAATTGCGGTATAAGTCAAACAGTTGGATATCGTCTTCAGCAAACACCTGTTTTTTTGCCGACAGGCTTCTGCCATAAATATCAGACGCCTTCTCATATTCCTCTTTTGCCATGTAGATAGTTGCAATGTTTTCTTCGGCAGTCAGAGTTTTCAGGTGTTTCGGGCCATACAAGCCCTTTAGCGTCGAATGGGCATCGGTGTAGAAAGCGAGTGCTTTGTCAAGAATGTCCTGTCTGAAATAGCAGTCGCCAAGCATTTGTTGGATTGATGCCTTGAGTTCCTTGTCATTGTCGTCAATGGTTGACAGAGCGTTGCTGTATTCGGCAATGGCGTGTTCAAAGTCGTTTTGGGCAAGATGTATGTTGCCAAGACCGCAAATGGCCTGTGCAGATATCGAAGGTTGGTTTTCAGCATTTTCGGCAACCTGCTTGTACAAGTCCGATGCCTTGCTGAAGTTGTTTTCAAGTTCAAATCTCTGTGCCAATCCTATTTGCGCAAGGCTTTTCAGTTCGGCGCTTTCAGCGTCGCGCGTCACTTCCTCAAGCATTGTCTTTGCCTTGTTGCCGTCTTGTTCCAGCCGGCCAAGTGCCAGCAGAATGTTGTGGTATGTGTCGTTCTTTTCAGGATTTGTCTGCAATGCGTTGTTGAGCAAGACAACAGCCATTTTGGCATCGCCCTGTTGTTCGTAAATCAGGCCCAGATAAAGACAGATGCTCACATACACGTCGTTTTTGAGGTTGGCTATTTCGCAGATGCTTTTAGCCTCGCTGAAGACAAATTCGGCCGTTGTGAAGTCTTTGTTCTTGTAGGCGGTGAGTCCGTCCTTGAACTTGATGTAAGCCATTGATTCCGAATCGTTAAGGTCGGCAAAATTGCGAGCCTTGCCGTAGAAGAACGCTGATGAGTCGGCATTGCCTGCCAGTTGGTAAATCTCGCCCAAGGCCGAATACGATTGGTAATAGGCGTTGCTGTCGGCAATCTCGAGGCGTTCCTTCATAGCAATCGACTTGCGGTGTGAGCCCACGGCCCTTCCGTAGTCTGAAACCATTTCGTACGCGTTGCCTATGTTGAAGAGGCAGACGGCAAGTTCTTCCGAGTCGTCGTCGCCCAATATAGCCAAAGCCTTGTCAAAGTATGCGATTGCGCCATTGCCGTCTTTCTTGTCTGAACAAATCTCGCCCAAGGCGTGATAGATGAGCATATTCACATCTGCTGTGGAGTCTGTCAGGCCACGGGTGTCCTCAATTGCCGACACAAGCAGTTTTTGCGCCTGTTCGGCCTTGCCAGTGTTCATATACGCTATGGCCGACTGGTACGATGCAATAAGGTAGTTGTCATATTGCTTGCAGCACTTGAACATTGTTGCCGACTTTTCGAACAGTGGTCCAGCCTCTGCGTCGTCAAGTTCTTGAGCCTTGTTAAAGTCCGATATGGCCTCGTTCTGGTTGCAGTTTTGTCCAAATGTCAAAAACGCTGAAAATGTAATGGCGGTGGCAATGAATAATTTTTTCATCTGCATACTTTTTTGTGTCATCATAACACGCAAATTTAGGAATATCCACAAAAAAAATGCCCGATTGTAGTTAACAATCAGGCATTTTATAGAAGTTAAAACGATGTTATTTTCCCATATTGGCCTTAATCCACGATTCAACGGCTTCTTCAGTTGTCTTGCCATAGAAATCGTTGATGAAATTTGCTGATGCAGAAACCTTTTCGTTTTGTTTGCCTTTGAGAGTGGTGAAGATTACGTTCAGTTCCTCTTTCAGCACACTGTTGTCGGCATAGACTGGAGTGAAGTCGGTTTTGCTTTTCTCGCCGTATTCGTCGTTGTAGCATACAGTGACTGTCGATGGCTTGTTTGCCAAAAGGCTTGAAGGCAATACCAGGCTGTTGTTTACAAGTTCAACCTTCTCATTGAACGACTGGCCGTTGGCATCGTATTTTACTGAAAAATAGTTGACATCGTCAATTTTCATCTTGTCGTTGTCAATCTTGAGGCTGTCGAATCCTGAAACGAACACTTCGCCATAGTAATATTCCATAATTTCAGAAGGTTGCGTTGGCAATACGGCTCTCACGCTCATCTTGTTTGACGATGGCAGGAATTGTGGGCCCTCGTTGTTTGCCTTCGACGACAATACCAGACAGCCTTTCTCCTTGTTTACGACAATGGCCCTTGAAACTTCATTCTTGAAATTGTAGTTCTCGTTGTTTGTCACGTCTTCGCCAAGGAATAGCAGGTTGCCCGTTTTAACCCTTTGTATTTCACCTTGAACCTTTACAACCTTGTAGGTTTCGCTTTTTTGTGCCATACAAGTGAATGGCATAATCATTGCAGTGGCAATCAATAATTTAACGCATCTCATAGTTATTTGGTTTAATAATCAATTTTACAAATGTATAATTTTTTCAACAACAACTCTACTTGTTATTCATTATTTGACAAATATAAAATGTTTATAGACAACCAATAATAAATAAGTTACAAATCAAAAAAAACGCCCCAATTGGACTGGCCAGTCGGGGCGTTTGTGTATTGAGGTGAAAACCCGTTATGCCTTTTGAACAGTGATGTACAGGTTTACATTCTCGTCGATGTCAACAGTAATGGCATTGTCGGCGTTCAGGTTGCCCACAACATCGATGCTGTTGGCAAGTGTCTGTCCAGCAATGTATTGCTTGAATGCCACAATGGCATTGTCGGAATAGTCGTTTGCCGAAATCTGAATGTTAATCTTGTCGGTAACTTCAAATCCGCTATCCTTGCGGATGTTCTGTATGCGGTTTACAAGTTCGCGGGCGACACCCTCGTTCTTCAGTTCGTCGGTGATGGTTATGTCGAGAGCCACTGTCAGAGTGCCTTCGTTGGTAACCAGCCAGCCAGGAATGTCTTCCGAAACAATCTCGACATCGGAACGAACCAGTGTCAAGGGCTGACCGTCGGCAACAATGTCGAACTTCTCGTTGGCTTCGAGTGTGGCAATGTCTTCTTGGCTCATCTGTGCTATGGCAGATGAAATCTGCTTCATTATCTTGCCGTATTTTGGGCCGAGAACCTTGAAGTCGGGCTTGATGCGCTTAACCAGTATGCCTGTAGTGTTTTCCAGAAGTTCGACTTCCTTCACGTTCACTTCGGTCATTATTATTGATTTGACTGCCTCAATCTGGCGACGCATCTTATCGCTATGGATTGGAACCATAATCTTGCTCAATGGCTGACGTACTTTCAGGCTCACTTTTCGGCGCAAGCCAAGAACCATTGATGAAACGCGCTGTGCCATAGCCATACGTTCCTCAAGGTCGGTGTCGATTGCCGACTCGTCAACCTTAGGGAAGTTTGTAAGGTGAACCGATGTGCCACAACGGCCTGTCGCGGTGTTCAAATCCTTGAACAGCATATCCATATAGAATGGCGCTATCGGGCTACCCAAGACGGCCACCGTCTCCAGGCAAGTGTAGAGTGTCTGATAGGCGCCAATCTTGTCGTTGTCATATTGTCCGCCCCAGAAGCGCTTGCGGTTGAGGCGCACGTACCAGTTGCTCAGGTTGTCGATTACGAAATCCTGAATGGCGCGTCCTGCGCGTGTAGGCTCGTAGTTGTCGAGTGCGTCCTGAACTTCCTTGATGAGCGAGTTCAGCAACGACAGTATCCAGCGGTCGATTTCAGGACGCTCGGCCAGCGGAATATCCTTCTCCTTATATGTAAAGCCGTCGACATTGGCATACAATGCAAAGAAACTGTATGTATTATAGAGTGTTCCGAAGAATTTGCGCTTTACTTCGTCAACACCTTCAATGTCGAATTTCAGGTTGTCCCAAGGCTGTGCGTTGGTTATCATATACCAGCGCAACGGGTCGGAACCGTATTTTTCGATTGTCTCGAACGGGTCAACGGCATTTCCCAGACGTTTTGACATCTTGCTTCCGTTCTTGTCAAGAACGAGTCCGTTGCTGATGATGTTCTTGAAGGCCACCTTGCCGTTTATCATTGTGCTGATGGCGTGCAGAGTGTAGAACCAGCCACGTGTTTGGTCGACGCCTTCGGCGATGAAGTCGGCAGGATATAGCGTGTTGAAGTCGTCCTTGTGCTCAAATGGCCAGTGGCGTTGTGCGAAAGGCATTGCGCCAGAGTCGAACCACACGTCGATAAGGTCCTTCTCGCGGTACATAGGCTGTCCGTTTGACGAGACAAGCACCACGCCGTCGATGTATGGGCGGTGAAGGTCAATCTTCTCGTAGTTGTCCTTTGAGTAGTCGCCGACCTTGAAGCCTTTGGCAGTATATGGGTTTTCCTTCATCAGCCCAGCCTTGATGGATTTTTCAATCTCGGCGCAAAGTTCTTCAACCGAGCCGATGCACAGCTCTTCAGAGCCGTCTTCGGTGCGCCAGATAGGGAGCGGAGTGCCCCAATAGCGTGAACGGCTGAGGTTCCAGTCGTTGAGGTTCTCGAGCCACTTGCCGAATCGGCCTTCGCCAGTGCTTTGAGGTTTCCAGTTTATGGTCTTGTTTAGTTCGAACATCTGATCCTTGACAGCCGATGCCTTGATGAACCAACTGTCGAGCGGGTAGTAGAGCACGGGCTTGTCGGTGCGCCAGCAATGCGGATAGTTGTGAACGTGCTTTTCAATCTTGAACACAGTGCCGTCGGCCTTCATCTTCATACAGATGAAGATGTCGAGGTTTTCGGCCTTCTGCGCCGACTGCTCGTCGTATTTTCCGTCGACGGTGAACTGCGGGTCGTAGGCATTCTTAACCCAACGGCCTTCATATTCCTTATAGATGTCGGTCTTTACAAAATCTTTAGCGAAACTGCTGTCGAGGTCCGATATGAAGTAGTATTTGCCTGTCATATCGACCATTGGGCGGGTTTCGCCAGCCTTGTTGATCATAAACAGCGACGGTATGCCAGCCAACTTGGCCACTTTGGCGTCGTCGGCGCCGAAGGTAGGCGCAATGTGGACAATGCCCGTGCCGTCTTCGGTAGTTACATAGTCGCCAGGGATTACGCGGAAAGCATCGGCCTTCTTGTTGACAATCTTCTTATCGACCAATTCGCAAGGGTCAACCCAAGGGAAGAGTTGCTCGTAGTGGATGCCAACAAGGTCGGAGCCCTTCATTTCGGCGATGATGTTGCCAAGGTTCTTGTCGTTGAAGTAGGCGCTGAAACGTGCCTTTGCCACAATGACGGTGCATTTCTGCTCGGTATACGGGTTCTGTGTCTCAACAGCCACATAGTCGATTTTCGGCCCTACGCACAATGCCGTGTTTGAAGGCAAAGTCCAAGGAGTTGTTGTCCATGCAAGGAAGTAAAAATCATCACACTTAA
>CALABN010000312.1 GCA_937885735.1 uncultured Bacteroidota bacterium
TGCTCCGCCGCCTTCCGGTACCACGACACCGCCTCCGCCTCGTCCTTCGCCCTTACTGAATAGGTTCCGAAAGCATTGATGCTCTGTGGGGTAAGGCCAAGATGCCCCATTACAGGGATGCCCGCATTGATAATCTTCTTCACCATCGGGATAACAGGCTCGCCACCTTCGAGTTTAACCGAATCGGCACCTGTTTCCTGCATAATCCTTATTGCATTGCTGACGGCCGAAATCTCGTCAACCTGATATGTTCCGAAAGGCATATCCACGACCACAAGCGCACGCTTTACGGCCTTTGCCACAGCCTGGCCGAATATTATCATCTTGTCGAGTGTCATTGGCACGGTGGTGGTGTTGCCCACCATTACGTTAGATGCACTGTCGCCAACCAAGATGACGTCAAGTCCTGCACCGTCAAGAATCTGCGCCGTTGTGTAATCATAAGCCGTAAGCATCGAGATTTTCTCACCCTGCTTCTTCATTTCTACAAGCCGTAACGTTGTCACCTTACGGTTGTCACTGCATAAATATCCCGCCATTTCTGTACGTAATTATTGACATTGCTCCCAATACGGAAACTTTGCGAAAGTAACGCTATTATATTAAAGTTGAAAGTTGAATGTTGAGAAAGAGTGCATAGTGCCTAGAGCCTGGTACCTGAAAAAGTCGAGAGGTTTAGTGGTTTAGAAGTTTAGCCATTTGTGAATTGTGAACTCTGATAACTATCGGGAGTGAATTCTGAATTCTGAATTCTGAATTGTTAATTGTTAATTGCTAATTCCCCTCGTTCTTTGAACAATGAAAATGCTTGCCTCGTACAGCAGGTATATTGGCAACGACACCACCGAAAGTGTGAATATATCGGCGGTTGGGGTAATCACAGCCGACACTATCAGTATTGCCACAATGGCGTGACGACGGTACTTGCGCATAAAATCGGCTTTCAGCAGGCCTATCCTAGCCAACAGCCACGAAAGCACAGGTATCTCGAACATTATGCCCATCATAAACGACAGCAGAAGCAACGTGCTCATATAGGAATCGAGCGAGATGAGGTTCTGCACCTCCCCGCTGACCTGATAGGTTCCAAGGAAACGGAATGTGAGCGGAAAGACAAGGAAATAGTTGAGCGCAACGCCTAAAAGGAACATTATGTAGCCACCGCCCACAAGTTTCACTGCCGTACGGCGCTCGTTGGCATACAACGCTGGCGCTATGAACTTGAAGCACACATACACTATGTATGGCGATGCAAGAAGCGCTCCAACGGCAAACGATGCCTTCAAATGCACCATAAACTGTTGGGCAAGACCCGTATTGATGAGGCTTACCGAAAAATCGTCAATGGCAGAGCCGAACAAGCCATTGAACAGCCTGTATGTAACAAAACCCGAATATTTTGGCGCAAACAGAACCTTGAACAGCATTTCCTTGAAGCCGAAAGCCACCAAACCCAGCACCAGCACAGCAACCACTATGCGTACAATGCTGCCACGCAACTCGTCAAGATGGTCCCAGAAAGTAAGTTGACCGTTATTTTTCCGACTCGTTGGCATTGGTCGAATTGTTTGGCTCGTTAGTGCCGTTGTCGTTCAAGCCTTCCTTGAAACTGCGTACGCCCTTGCCCAAGCCACGCATCAACTCTGGTATCTTCTTGCCACCAAAAAGCAGAAGGACAACAATGGCTATGAGTACTATTTCAGGCACTCCAAGACCGCCAAGAAACATCATCGATTTCATAATCTGTTATTTTTTGACAAATATATGATTTTATTGTTAGAACGCTGTTTGTAAGGATTGATGCAGTTTTTTATTTACAGGAATGACGCGCAACGTACGTGTTTTTTTTAACACGAATTGCCATGAATTACCATAAATTTTCCATTAAATATTTATATGTCTGCATCTTGTAGAGACGCGGCGCGCCACGTCTCTACCAGTAATGCGACAATTATGAATTTCGCCGCTCTGCGGCTTGCACATTAACATTCATACACAACAACGGCATTTTGGCCGCAGAGCGGCCTGATATTGGTAGCATTTGGCACAACAAACAACACAAGCCGCAGAGCGGCGACATAGAATACATTTTTTACGACTGACACGTATGTTCTTTTAACACAAATTGCCATGAATCACCATGAATTATTCATTAATTATTTGTTGCACAATGTATTTTGTAGAAACGGTGTGCACGCCGTCTGTACCGGCGTTGCTACAACAATGAAATTGTATATTGTTTGCACAAGATTTCGTGGCAGGCCCGGAATGACGGTATTTTTGGGGCTGACACTGCCACATTCCATTGACTTCGTTTATTTTTTGCCGCCATACCGGACTGAAATAAAAAAGGAACCCTCTCGGGTTCCTTTTTTATCTTTATGCTTTTGACTTGCTATTCACTTCCTAATTTCAAATTTTTACAATTGACATAATTTTTGATTAAGTCGCTTTCATTAGTATTTGCACCAACTTCAAATAATGGTTGATCAACTTTTTGCCCTGTACATTTCAGATCATAATTATTATTCGTATTTGACCACACTTCATACAAATAACCATTGGCATACTTCCAAATAGCGCCAGGGTCATAATCGATTCCGCTTCCTACATAGACAGGTATTGATGAGTCATCAACCTGTACTGTGCCTAAACAATAACACCCGCCATCCATAATTACGTCCGGAACTCCAGACGCACCAAAAATCACTCCGTTCAATGTGCGGTAAACTTCCATTCCAGTTCCATAGTCTGCAGCTTGATTGAGCGTACCTTCAACAACATCATATACATATGCAGAACCCTTTACCTGGAAGCAAACATGGCTGCTCTTGTTACCTAAAACATCTGTAACGTCATATTCGTAAATCAAATATGATGCATCATCATCTAACCAGAAATGCCTTGTAAAATCTACATTAAATCCCAATGATTCGTACCTATATGACATTGAACCTGATTTAGCTTCTCCAACTGTAACTGATGCTGCTTTGCCAACAGTTATCTTGAGAGGCATAAGCCTCATCTCATAACAGTAAGGGATGTACACAGCCATATATATATCATCAATAACTGTATCAACACCAGTTTCATATTTGGTACGCAAAACAGGAGAATTACGTTCCATTTTAAACGTGCTTTTCGTGCCAATATTCAACGAATCAACACTGCCCTTGTCAGAAAACATGCCAACATGATAATTGCCATTTCCGCCAAGCAAATCGCGATAATAGTAATTTATTAAAGCACTGATATCATAATCACCATAATAATCATGCTCTTTTTTACAATTATAACTCAAGCAAAGTGTATCAGGCAATGTGTCATAGGCATACTTGTACTGAATGCCGCCAGACACCTGCAATGGTGCTAAGAAATCGACATTTTGCGGTGCAACCGACAACATTTGCTCGTTTGTATTGATGTTGACAATGGCGAACTCTGATTTTTGCGAATCGTTGATGCCGAATGTGGTGGAAGTTGACGACACGTGCATATAATCAGTGTCGTTGCTGTCCTTGCTGGCAGAATGGCGTCCGCTGACAGCGAAACTGCTTCTCATAGCCTTGTCATCAACATCGTCAATGTAGACATTGGTACCATCGGCATCTATAGTGAACACACTCTCAACCTCGCCGTCCTTGGTGGCGGAATGACGTTTGCTTACGGCAAAGCTGCTCCGCATGGCCTTGTTCTCGTCAGAATCGACAAACACTTGTGTACCGTCGGCATTGACAAGCAGCATTTCAGAGCTTTCCTCCTTGGTGGCGGAATGGCGATTGCTAACAGCAAAGCTGCTCCTCATAGCCTTTCCGGCTTCATCATCGACATATACCTGTGTACCGGCATTGTTGACAGTCAAGATGTCTTCATATTGAATTGAATCACCGTCCTTGGTGGCGGAATGGCGATTGCTCACTGCAAAGCTGCTACGCATGGCCTTGCTCCCGTCATTGTCGATGTATACTTGGGTTCCGGCATTGTTGACAGCGAACAGTTTCTCCTCCTCACCGTCCTTGGTGGCGGAATGGCGTCCGCTGACGGCAAAGCTGCTCCTCATGGCCTTTCCGGCTTCATCATCGACAAATACCTGTGTGCCGGCATTGTTCACAGTCAAGACATCTTCATATACAGTTGTCTCACCGTCCTTGGTGGCGGAATGGCGATTGCTTACAGCAAAGCTGCTACGCATAGCCTTGCTCTCGTCGGCATCGACATAAATATGTGTTCCTTCGGCATCAATGACAAGCAGGTCATCAGACTCACCGTCCTTGGTGGCGGAATGGCGCTTACTGACGGCAAAGCCGCTCTTCATTGACTTGCCTGTAGAGGCAGAGTCGTCGACAATTACCTGGACGCCATCGCGATAGACAGCAAACACCAGGTTGCCATCCTTATCCTTGACCGAGAACAACGGTGCATTAGGGTCAGAGCCTGCGGCGGCCACAATCTCTGTGATAGGCGAAGTTGATGCTGCATACAGCGCATAAGGCACGGGCTGAATCTGCATCTCGGCAAAAGGTACATAACGGCCATCGCCCTTGACGTCGATTTCAACCTTCATCATTACGTTGAGCGAGTTCCAAGGAACTCCGGCCATGCTGCCGGTTTTGGCTGTTCCCTCACCAACAACAACCGACACGCTGCCAAAGTTGTCTGTTGTGGTTTTCTGCTCCTCAACGTAGCAGGCATTGCCGTCGCTCGACAAGCTGAACTTAATTGCCACAGACGCATTGCGCAACAACGAGCCGTCGGCATTGCGTATTACCGCCTGGTATGCAAAACCGGCTTGTGCCAAGGCTGTTGTGTGGATGCCTAACATCACTACTACTGCCATTGTCAATCCAACTAGTATCTTTTTCATAGTTTGTATGTTTTATTTTCTTTTTTCTGTTTCTCTATTTGGTTGTTAATTATGCCAATGTCACTTGATGGCTAATGTCATTCTCCAGCAAATGCCGCCTTGCATTTTTGGAAATCTTCATCGTTTCTAAAATCACTATCATATTCAGGCTGTTTTGTGAATATATACATTGTATCACTGAATTGCATACCAACAGCCTCTTCTTCATCATGATCAAGGTATAAACCGTGATGATTATAATCCTCAGTTGTGTGAATATGAAGAATCCTGTCCTCGTTAGCGAATTTCAACGTTGCAACGTATCTACCTTGTTGGTCCAAATTGTGCTCATTTCCTTCCAAGAATTCATTCCAAGATGGATATACATCATCATATTCATAGTCTTCCCATTTCCCATTTTCATCATATTTCCATTGCATTGGTTGCTGTTGTGTCTGACCCGTGGCAATCTGCATTTTGCCAACCATCTCGTTTCCATTTCCAGTAGACAGCACATAGCAATAATCTTCCCCCTCTTCCTGCACATGGTACTCTTTGTAGGTACACATATAAGTCAAGCCTTCTTCAGAGTCATTTACAAAAATTTCATATTCAGATTCAGATTCAGAATAAGCATTCTGTTTATCAATATACCAAGCCGACACTTCATCAGCGCGAGGAGCATTCGTCCACTTGAATGCTATTTTCAACTTGAAAAACTGACGCAAATCCTTATTATAGACAATCACATTATAAGGCTCTGTGTCGCTGGCTCCCATAGTGCACGAAACAGACATCGAACCATAACTACCTAGTCCTATTGACACTTCAGGAGAGTGAGTCCGAATATAGTTCTGTAAAATATAACGAGCAGTATCACCAGATTGAACAGCATAGGTGACAATACTGCAGTCGTCTCCATTCCATAGTCCATGAGTCAAATGTGTAACATTGAATGACAAGTCACCACTATACTCTTTTTCTACCGCCATAGGATCACTCACCATACACAAAACGGTTAATTCAACATCAGGCAATGAATCATAAACAATTGTTGCATAGATGCCAAATTTTGCATTGTCATTTGTTCGTACCAGTTTGAAGTATCCGCCTGCAACAATACTATCGCTTTTGAAAGTAACCTTGTTTTCTGTCAAGCTAAAACCTTTATCAACTGATTCCAATGCCCAGGTTGGGTTGTCCTCCCTATAATTTGTGCGGCCATTCAGCAATTGGTTCACACACTCCAAATCGATAGGGAACTCGCCTGAATATGTGCCATCGCCATTCTTGCTGCAGAATATCTGGGTTTCAAAATCGACTGCCAGACTGCGTACTACAACATTATGAGCATAACGTTTACCACCTTCCTCATACCAGCCATATACTGTTCTTTCCTTCAAACCATCAACCGACGCAATAGTATCTGAGATGTCAACTACAGACCAATAGCCATTTCTTATTTCATATTTAAATTTCCCATCTTTAAACACTGTAATACCCTCAATACCTGGGGCTCCATTTATCGTCTCTCCAAGCCATAAATTTTCGATTTCGGAGTCTTCTCCTTTATATTTCCATCCAGTATTATGGTCCCTTTGATTACACTTTAGATCATAGTATGCAGTCTGAGTGCCAACTACGGTATAGGCGTCTACAACAAAGATTATTGTATCGTTACCTTTACTCAACTTTATAGTGGATGTTTCCGACTTTCCCAGGTCATCAACACCACTGAAATTCTGAATAGTGTAGGTAAAATCTTTTGTGAGCTCATCATAGGCTAATCCTTGGCCATGTGCGTAGGGTTCATATCCATCTATAACACTTCCAGTAACCGACTGCAAATCTTTAATATTGAACTTGCAAGAATATGTAGTGTTGGTTTCATCAGGATTACAACATACATAATACAAATAGTCGCAAGGAATGCTTCTGAGGTTAAGATTCATGAATACATACCTACCACCATCGTTTGGTTGGCCAACTAATGTTGTTGTATCGAGCTTTTCTTCTGCACCTATTGTATTTGATATGCTCAAATAATAATCATCATCACCAACAATAAAAATTTCCAAACCATCTTTTTGTTCATCTCTTCCGCCACTCTCGAAAAACCACCAATAACCCAATGGCAGTTCGGCATTTTCATCTTCAATTGCCTCATACCCTCCTTCATTGTTTTTTTGACACAACAAGTTGTAGTTGAAGTCTGGCAATGTGTCGATGGTTCCATAATTAATACCAATGTCTATAACTTTTGTATCCTCACCTATGGTGGCATATAAAGGCAAGTTCCACATGCCATAATAGCAATTATCGTCAAGTTTGTAGTTGATTACAATATTGTCTCCCTCCAATGAGAATTCAGTGCTGTCGCGTTTGTCTACACCAAGCGTAAAAGTGTCATATTCAAATAAATCCAGCCCCCTTTCCCAAGAAGTGTTTTTTAAATTCAATTTCAATGTACCCTTGAATTCACCATCACTGTTTCTCTTGCAAGCAAGCTGACCAGAATATTCATCCCAGTCATCAACAGGATAATAATGGAATACAACATTGACAGAAACGGCATCGTTGCCATTGGCGTCATACAAAACCAACTCCTTCTCGCCGCCAGTGGATTGATTTGTCAAATAAAATCGGCAACGAATTCCTTTATCTTGTTCAAGGGAAAAAAACAATGTATCCTTATCTGATGTCAGTTCAGGAAGGCCATTCCAATCCTTAATTTGCCAATTGTCATTCGAATTATAGCCGAGCAACAAGTCATTCAATGAGATGTTATCACCACCATAATAATAACCCTCATCATACTTGCAAGGCACATAATAGTGAATGGTAGGCAAAGTATCGACAACGCTGGTGCGGTAGTCAATAGAACCTTCGACAAAGGTAGGCACATTGATGTTGAAACGTCTGTCGGCAATGAACGACATGGTATCGCGAGAAATCTTGTCAACAATGGAGAATGAAGGATTCTCGTTAGAGCCCTTAACGCCTAGCCAAGTTGATGTGTCGGATATTTGCAGATAGCTGAAGACAGGCGAGCCGGCATTTCCGGCATTGCGTCCGCTGATAGCGAAAGAGCGTTTAGGCGACAAAGAGTCGGAGTCGTTGATGAATGCCCTGGTACCCTGCGAGCCCACGACAAATATGTTGTCATCCTCGCCGTCCTTGGTAGCGGCATGGCGTCCGCTGACAGCGAAACCGCTTCTCATGGCCTTGCTGTCGTCGGCATCGACATACACCGTAGTACCATTAGCATCAACAGTAAGCAATCCGTTGTCAGCCACATCCTTGGTGGCGGAATGGCGATTGCTGACGGCAAAGCTGCTTCGCATGGCCTTGCTTTCGTCGGCATCGACAAATACACGGGTGCCATCGGCGTTTACAATGAACATGTCAGAGCAGACGACACTGTCGGCATCCTTGGTAGCGGAATGGCGCTTGCTGACGGCAAAACTGCTTCGCATGGCCTTGCTGTCGCCATCGTCTACAAAAACCGTAGTACCATCGGCATTGACAACAATATAGTCGGGTTCAACGCCGTCCTTTGTGGCCGAGTGGCGCCCACTGACCGCAAATCCAGACCTCATGGCCTTGCCTGCAGTCTTTTCATCAACAAAGACCCTCACACCGGAAGGATACACGGCAAAAACCAAATTGCCATCCTTGTCCTTAACCGAGAACAGCTCCTGCTCCTCGGTAGAATTGGGGCCGCCCACAATTTCAGTGACAGCCGGTGCATCGGCGGCATACATTGCGTAAGGGGCAGGATTGACCTGAGTCTTGCCGTAGCTTACATACGAGCCATCGCCCTTGATGTCGGCCTCAACCTCCATCATTATATTCATGGAGCTCCATGGCACTTTGGCAAACTCGCCGGCCAAGACTTTTGAGCCATTGCCGCCTATAACCATTGAGGCAACGCCGAAACCGTTTGTGGTTACGGTTTGCGACTCCTGGTAGCATTTAACTGTATCGTCAAACAAAGTGAATTTCATTCCAACATTGGCATCGCCAACAAGCGTGCCATCGGCATTGCGGACAACAACCTGATAAGAAAAGCCGTTTTGTGCCTGCACCGTGCCTATTGCATTAGTCGCCATAATCACCAGCGACAATAGTTCAACAAGTATTTTTTTCATAATTCGTTTATTTATACTGTCGTTTACTTATTGCTGTTTTTTATTTTTTTTAGAATCAGACAACATCAAAATCACTCTCCACTTAGTACAATGCCGAACATGTATATATACACATTAGAAATATTAGGATCATAGACATCTTGAAAACTGTTATTGGGATCATCAAGATCAATATGTACAGGATCAGCATTACCAATCACATCTTCTATTCCTGACAAGACTTTAGGTTTTTCTGTAAGAACAGAAACATCAACACTGTGTAAAAAAAGCGATTGATCTGATGCAATTGACGTTACAACGCCATCATTATTCACTTTTACAGAAAGGTTACATCCATCATCCTTCATAATCAACCTCAACGCATCATCGCCATACTTTAATTCGGTAAGTTCCTTAAACCCACCATCTTCCCTTGCAGCCAGCATAAAGCGTGGCGAAAGCATCATGCTTTCACGTTTCTCATTTATATAAAATGCATTTTTACACTTTCCTCTTTTTATACTGTATATGTATGAAGCAGTTTCGGTTGTCTTCTTAAGCCATGAAGTGCCTGTTATTTGTTTCGGTTTAAAATACATATACTCGGTTCCGTTCTCATAGGAATAATACAGACTACCATCTTCGTAACTACATGAAGCATATAGAGTCTCTACGCCGTCGGCGTAGTTGGCGCCAAGACGCTCCAACGCCTTTGGTACATCGGACAAATATTCACCATTGGCAACAATGGCAGAATCTATGACAACATGGCAAGGAATGGTGGTATCAGTACCTTGCAGAAGGAAATGCAAGTCATAACCGGAATAGTGGTATGAACGATTATTGTCATCCAAAAAATATATTCCGCGTTGTTCGTTTGCAAGAACCTCCAATGCATTTGTACTTTCATTCAATCTGACATTAACCACTGTATCAACCAAGACATTGCGGTAAGCTGAAATTCTGAAGCAAAGGTCAGCATCATAATTCCCTACAGGGGCAACCGAATACAGATCGGCAAACCTATCGCCTTTGGCACTACTTGCCCTTGACGAATCAGTAACGCATTTCATTTCGGTAATATCTATATTATTGGCACTGAGCCAATCAGACAAATCCACTTTACTCACATAATCGTCAGATGAAAAATCCGGACCTTTTATAGCCAGCAACATATTCACAACAAGTGTATTGTCACCGTCATCCGACTTGGCATCGACAAAAGATGTGTTTCCGCTTGCAGACACTTTACGCTCGATATTGAAGCCCAAATCGCTGACCGAGACCAAAGTGTCGGCAGTGGCAAGTCCAACAATGGAGAAAGCATTGCCGGCGCTTTGAGTATTGACGGTAAAGTTGGTATGTTCGGCAGTTATGGAAACATAATTGTTGTCGCCATCCTTTGTGGCTGAGTGACGGCCGCTGACGGCAAAGCTGCTTCTCATAGCCTTGCCGGCATCTTCGTCATCAATATAGATATGGGTACCCGACTCGTTGTCAATGGCGAAGAGGCTTTCTTCCTCGCCGGCCTTGGTGGCGGAATGGCGCTTGCTGACAGCAAAGCTGCTCCGCATGGCCTTGCTTTCGTCGGAATCGACAAATATCTGGGTACCATCGGCATCGACAGAAAGGATTTGAGAGTCCGCACCATCCTTGGTGGCTGAGTGGCGGCCACTTACAGCGAAACTGCTTCGCATAGCCTTGTCGTCGCCGCCGTCCACATAAACAGTGGTACCGTCAGCGCCCACAAAAAGGTAATCGTCACTTGCACC